>NZ_JBAPTY010000292.1:0-7844 GCF_049282395.1 Halobacillus sp.
AAGTTAACGATCATGCCGGGGTCTATTTCCTTAGCCGCCCGCCTGGCCATCCGGTTGCGCAGATCTACTCCCATGCCCATGTCCAGTTCACCCCTTTACTTTGAATAATCATATCAACGAAAATCCCGGGGGTTACCACGCATTCAGGATCTAATTCACCCGCCGGTACAATTTCTTCGACCTCCGCAATCGTGTAGTCCCCTGCCATAGCAACAAGTGGGCTCGTATTTCTGGCACTTGTATCGTACACAAGGTTGCCAAAAGTGTCTGCTTTTTTTGCATAGACAATGGAAACTTCAGCTCTTAGCGGCATTTCCAGAATGCACGTTTTTCCATCGACCGTCACCTTTTGTTTCCCCTCTTCCACCATACTTCCAAGTCCTACATCGACTAAAATTCCTTTCAAACCTACGCCGCCCGCTCTGATTCGCTCAGCGAGTGTACCCTGCGGTGAGAATTCTACCTCTAACTTTCCATCCGTCATTAATTGACCCGCCACAGGATTGGAGCCGATGTGTGAGGCGATCATCTTTTTCGCAAGTCCACGGCTGACGATACGGCCGATGCCGATATCAGGAAAAGCAGCGTCATTTCCAATCAGTATCAGATCCTTGATTCCCTTTTCTAAAATGGCTTCAATTAGTGTTGGCGGGTTTCCGATCCCTCCAAAGCCTCCGAACATTAGCGTGCTTCCGTCGTGAATATAGGACAAAGCTTCATGTATAGTTCCTAATTTATTTACAGGCTTTTGTTTACTTTTTTGCATCTTCATTCCTCCTATCCAGTCGAATCCATGTATCCCTTCAGCATCAAATCTCCTTGAACTTCGTGAATAGATTCTTGAAGCAGCTTCACTAAAGTATCCATTTCCTGCTTATTGATTGTTAATGGAGGAGAGACAATAATGGCATCTCCGTCGCCTCCTTCAATTCCCGCTGAAGCCGGGTAAATCAGCAGTCCCTTATCCCGGGATTTTTCAACCAGGAGCCGGGTAAGGTTCAGATGTTTAGGGAATGGTGTCTTCGTAAACAGGTGAGATACAAATTCAATTCCTATCAGCAGTCCTTTCCCGCGAACGTCTCCAACGATCGGAGTCGTAAGTGCCATATTTCTCAGCTGATTTACTAAATACTCACCATTTTTAGCGGAACGGGAGACCAGCTGGTGTTTTTCGATAAAGGTGAGAACAGCTAGAGCTGCAGCCGAAGATTGGGGGTTGGCACTGTAGGTGTGCCCTCCGATGATTGCTTTTGACCCTTTACGAATTGGTTCCAATACCCGGTCATGAATAAGAGCAGCGGCGATTGGTGCATAGCCTGCGCTCATTCCTTTTCCAAGTGTAAGAATATCCGGCTTAACTCCGTAATGCTCCATTGCGAACATTTTTCCTGTCCGGCCGATTCCTGTCATAACTTCATCAGCAATAAATAATACCTGATGATGATCGCAAATTTCTTTAATCCGTTTGTAGTACTCAGCAGAAGGAACAATGACTCCTCCAGCTGCTCCTATAATGGGTTCCGCTATGAACGCAGCTACCTGTTCAGCACCAGTGCGGCGAATGGCTGCGTCCAGTTCATCCGCACATTTCAATTCAAACTCCGCGCAGGATTCCTGAGTGGGCCGCCGGTAGCAGTAGGGCGGCGAAATGCCTGGATAATCTTCTAACATTGGTGCAAAACGTTTCCTTCGCTCCGTATGGCCTGACATGGAAAGTGCCCCCATGGTGATCCCGTGGTAACTGGTCCAGCGTGAAATGATTTTATGCTTCTGGTACATCCCTTGCTCCTGCCAATACTGCACAGCAATTTTCAAGGCCGTTTCATTTGCCTCCGATCCACTATTTACAAAAAAAGAATAATAGGGATCGTCCGCACCAAAAGCAAGATCATTTAATTTCTCCGCTAGCTTCTCGGCCGGTTGGGAAGTGAACTGAGAACGGTAAACAAAGGAAATATTCCTTGCCTGTTCAGTCACAGCCTCCACAATCTCAGGCACGGCATGACCGATACTTGCGGTAACGGCTCCAGAGGATCCATCTAAATATTTGTTCCCATGTTCGTCATATATGAAGACCCCCTCCCCATAAGCAGCTACTGGATAAACATCATCAAATGCCGGCTTAATCAACCATGAATCGTTCATTTTCCTGCCTCCTTCCTATTCCCACAAATTCCTGCACCCATATTCTTGTAAAAGATTCCTATTACATATAGTTTATGTTAATTTGCAGTTCATTTATATTCGTCTTTATCATGTAATTCACACCTTTTTTATTGTACGCTTTGTATAATAAATAAAAGGAATATCTATTCTTAGAAAAGATGAATGAAGGGATCTTTATACAAAGATGTGAAATAAGGGGGAGATGAACGTGAGCATTACGGTTTACGAAGCTTTACGGCTTCCGGGTCTCTCGTCGGCGAGACTCATCGCAGGACAAGGCGGTACTCATAACTTGATTAAATGGGTGACGACCGTAGAGGTTATTGAAGATATCAGCCGGCTTCAGGAAGGGGAATTTTTAGTTACCACTGGATATGGATTGGATCAGCATAGTGAACACTTTCAAAAGCTATTGGCCATGAAGAAACTATCCGGCGCAGCCATCTACACCGGTTTTTATCTGAAACAGATTCCTCAGGCGTTTAAGGATATCGCGAACCAGAATGATTTGCCTTTAATCGAACTTCCTACCGATCTCAACTTTTCCAGCATTACCAAAAGTATCTTAGAACAGATTGTCAATAAACAAATGGAGTTAATCTCGTCTTCCCTGGATTTTCATAAACAATTAACCCAGCTCGTAGTAAAAAACGAAGGAAAACCCAGCATTTCTGATCGCCTTTCTCTTTTGACCGGCACCTCTCTATTTATCATGGATGAGTCAGGTGAACTTTCCTATTCTGTGCAGAAGCATGAATCGATCAGAATCGATGAAACAGAACTCCTAGTGCATCAGGATTCTTTACCTTACAAAGATTTATCAGAAAAGTGCCAGTTCGAAAGGCAGCCCCTGGAACTGGAGCTGCATAGATTCAAGATCCTCTTCTACCCTATTTCGGCCAATGAAAAAAACTACGGCTGCCTGATTGCGATTAAAGAACTGGATGAATGGAGCGATCTTCATATAAGTACGCTCGAGCATGCCGCTGCCGTATTTGCAATTGAATACCTGAAAGAAGAGGCCGTTTTACAAACCCAGCACCGTCTCCGGGGAGAGTTTCTCGAGCAGCTGATCAACAAGAATTTTCAAACTTCGTCGATGGCGTTGGAACGGGGAAAGAAACTGGGATTTGATCTCTCCCTGAGTCAGGCCATCCTTTACGTAAAATTGGAAAGCATTAAAGATAGCAGCCGCTTTAAGAAAAGCATGGATCTTCTTAACGATCTTGCTCGTAAGGAATTGGAAAAGCTGGGTCGCCAGTTTGTAATTAGAGAACGGCTCGAAGGATTAATGATTCTTTTTGAAGTGAAAGAGGGAAGGAATAAAAACTGGAAACAGGACAGCCTTAAGACAGCCGCGATCCTACATCGTTTATGGAAACAAAGACTCCCGCGAGTTCAAGTCACGGTCGGGGTTGGCAGAACCTATGCAGAGGTCAGCCGGCTGAATCAGAGTGCTGTAGAAGCTGAATATGCAGCCGACCTTCATACCCTCCTGTTTATGGAGAAAGAAATCATCCATTATGACGACCTGGCTGCCTTTCACTTACTGCTTCAAATGAAAGAAGCCGGACTCAGCCTCAAGCAGTTCTACGAGGAACAAATGGGCAGCTTATTAAATAAGAGTAAGCAGGGCATTGACCTTATTCATACGCTCGAAGCTTTCTTTAAACATAACAACCATATTCAGGCGACTGCATCAGAGCTGTTCATCCACCGCCACACCTTGAAATATCGTTTAAACCTTATTGAGGAGCGAAGCGGTTATCATCTGGATTCAGCCGATGACCGGTTAAAGCTTCAGCTGGCGATGGCAGCCTATAAGCTGGAGCAGTACTATCAGTAATAATGAAAATATAAGCAGCTGTTTCAATAAGGGCTGGGTTCCCATCAAACAGAACCCAGCCCTCTCCTGAAGATATTATTTATACACTATTGCTCAATCTGATCCACAGCAATAGCTGGAACAGTAATCTCTCCCCCCATGGTCGATTCATAGGTTAAGAGACCAAGCGAAACTCCCATGATTGTAATCTTGTCATCTTCTAATATGCGTGAATTCATAATACTGGAATCGTAAGAAACAAAGATGACTTGATCATAATCATCATCAACAGCAATCCTTAATTGTGTTTCTTCTCCTTCTGCTTCAATCACTTGAATAACTTCCCCTGAAAACTTAACCTTTTCTCCTTCATAATCATCAGGTGTGCGGGCTAATTGTTCAAACGTGGTACCTGTCTCGTATCCTTTCTTAGCTTCTTCCTCCGCCTCTTTCCTTGCTTTCTCTTCTTCAGCTTCCTGCTTAGCTTTTTCTTCGGCTGCTTTCTTTTCAGCTGCCGCTTCTTCAGCTTCCTCCTTTTTCTTCTCTTCAGCTAACTTCCGCTCTTTCTCTTTTTCACTTAGTTTAAACCATGGCTCTGCTTCAGCTAATTTAGCTTCAAGTTCTGCGATAGTTTGATCTTTTTGCTCGACCTCTTCTTCTAGTGAGGCGACTTTATTATTAAGACTTTCACTTTCGGCTGTATTTCCAGAAGCCATTCCAATCATAATAAAAAAGATAATAGCACTGCCGCTGATCCACAACCAGACTTTTTTCTTATTCTTTTTTGTTTCCAAAATTCATCCTCCTAAGACTAAAGACATAATGATTCTATAGTATTATCGGCTAAGATCCGAGGAATTCCATGCAGTTAAACACTTATCTTCAATAAAATGCTCAGTAAAATCGGTTAAAAACAATGGGAACCCCGATGATAAAGGCAGAAGGCTGTTCGTAAATAAAAAAACTATCATAGTCTATAAAAGGGCAAACAAAAAAGGCTGCCCCTGAAGAGACAGCCTTTCCCACATTAATTAACTTTTCACTTTCTCATGAGACTCTACCAACTCCGTAATTAATTCCATCACATCGTCTCTCAAGTCCTCACGTTCTAATGCAATTTCAATGGTCGTTTTGATAAAGCCAAGCTTTTCACCCACATCGTAGCGGGCACCCTCAAAGTCATAAGCAAACACGCGTTGAATCGTATTCAGGTGCTGGATGGCATCCGTTAATTGAACTTCGTCACCGGCGCCTTTCTCCTGCTTATCCAGATACATCATAATCTCTGGTGTAAGAACGTAGCGACCCATGATCGCAAGGTTAGATGGAGCCTGCCCTTTAGGCGGTTTCTCAACGAAATTTTTCACGCCGTACAAACGGCCATTCTTATTTTCAGGATCAATAATCCCATAACGGTGCGTCTGATCCTCTTCTACCTGCTGAACTCCAATAACAGAAGAGCGCGTTTCTTCGTATTGGTCCATCAACTGCTTCAGTCCCGGTTCTTCCGATCGGATGATGTCATCACCTAGAAGAACGGCGAACGGTTCATCTCCAATGAACTTACGGGCACACCAGACCGCATGTCCCAGGCCTTTAGGTTCTTTTTGACGAATGTAGTGAATATCTACATTCGAGGTTTCGTTCACCTTATCGAGCATTTCAAATTTCTCTTTGCTCATTAAGTTGTCTTCCAATTCGAAGTTTTTATCGAAATGGTCTTCAATCGCACGTTTCCCTTTACCTGTTACGATAATAATATCCTCAATGCCGGATTTAATTGCTTCTTCCACTATGTATTGAATAGTTGGCTTATCTACAATTGGCAGCATTTCTTTTGGCATGGCTTTTGTTGCAGGGAGGAACCTTGTCCCCAGCCCTGCTGCCGGGATAATCGCTTTTTTTATTTTCCCCATTCCATTCATTCCACCTTTAGCATGAATTTTGTCTAACTTTAGTATAATTTAAAAGGCAGATTATAACAAACCGAATCTTTTATGGTAAAAAAGACTTAAAATACAATCGTTTTATTTTCATGTACAATAACCCGGTCTTCGATATCCCACTTAACCGCTCGGGTTAGTACACTTCGCTCGATTAAACGCCCTTTTTTCTTTAAATCTCGGACGCCGTTCCGGTGATCGACCCGGATTACATCCTGTTCTATAATCGGACCTTCATCCAGATCATCTGTGACATAATGAGAAGTTGCTCCGATCAGCTTAACACCGCGCTCGTAAGCACGCTTGTGCGGGCTCGCTCCGATAAACGCCGGCAGGAACGAGTGGTGAATATTGATAATCTTGGAGGGATGCGCCGCCACGAAATCCGGGGTTAAAATCTGCATATAACGAGCGAGAACAATCACGTCCACCTCATACTCGTCTAAAAGCCTCAGCTGCTCAGCTTCGACTTCTTTTCGAATTTCTTTATTTGCTGGAATATAGTAAAACGGAATCCCAAATGACTCCACAATTTCCCTTCCAGTTTCATGGTTACTGATCACAAGCGCAATATCCGTCATCAAATCGCCGCTCTCCCATTGGTAAAGAAGCTCCCTTAGACAGTGAACTTCTTTAGAAGCAAAAATCGCTGTTTTCTTTAAGTTGGATAAAAAAGTGAGCTTCCACTTCATTGAAAATTGCTCGCCAATATCGTTGAAAGCTTCCCTGATTTCCGATTCCTTTTCTTTCATACCAGGGGCTTCAAATACGATCCGCAGGAAAAAAGTACCCTCGCTGGGATCCGTCGTATATTGACTGGATTCCACAATATTCGCTCCCTGCTCGAACAAAAATGTAGAAATGGCTGAAACGATGCCTGGCTGGTCGCTGCAGCTTACCAGCAGCCGTGCTTTGTTTTGATTATTAGTTAAGTATTGCTGTATTTGTTCGTTGTTGTATGAAGACATAGACTACCTCACCTTTTATTCGTTGTTTCTTTCATTATAGAGGAGGGTGATTCGATTGAAAAGGTAAGCCTTATTTTTTCAACCAGAACCTTTTTAACACATTTCCATCCTCTTCTATGTAGTCTTCATCAGCATCTCCACCGTTATTGAGAATGGTTTTAAAGGAGGCTGTATTCCATTCATCACATACAACAAGTGCCTCGTTTATTCCCAAGCCCTTCGTTTTCTCTAGAGACAGCGCCAGAAGCTTGCTCGCGTATCCTTTTCTTCTTTCGGACGGCCGGATGCCGTACCCGATATGTCCGCCGCTGTTCCGAAGCAATTCCGTTAGATCGTGACGAATATTGACGACTCCAAGGATTCTCTTCTCAGAGTTAATCAGCCAGTAGGTGGAATTGGGAACCCGCCCTTCCGGCAGTTTTACTCCATTCTCTTGATTAATTAAATATTGAACCATTTCTCCGAAGGGCACCGGATCCTTTTGAATGACCCAGGGCACCATTTTTTCACCGCTTGCCAGCCATTCGTTATAGAAAGATAGGTACTCCTTTTCTAACTCGACAGTAGGTTTGACTAAATACAATTCCTCATTCATCTAATCTTTAACCCCTTTCCTATGTTTTGGTTCTTTCAGAAAAGCTCCCGTTTGTTGAAGACTTGATTTCGAGCCTTTTGTGAGAATTTGGTCCTGCGGGGGACGATTTCGCTTTTCGCGGGCATGTGCTGAGCTTCCTCGGGCTTAACAGCCCTGCGGGATCTCACCGATCATGTTCATCCCGCAGAAGTCTACATCGTCCCCCTCCGGACCTGGCTAAATCTGAGACTCGAAACGGCTTTATCCTTACCTCGCTTGAGGAGAAAAAAACACATGGGCTTATAGAATTTTTTTAGTCTAAAATATGCGGTATAACCTGTTATATAAGCATTTCAGTCAGTTTAAGG
>NZ_JBAPTY010000293.1:0-3287 GCF_049282395.1 Halobacillus sp.
GCTTCAATCCGATTGGAAACTTCAAGCTTATCCAGTATGACGGACACATAATTTCGTACCGTACCTGGAGTAATATATAACTCTTTGGAGATGTCTTTGGTATTTTTACCCTCAGCCATTAACTTAATGACCTGACGTTCTCTTTCCGTGAGCGGATCCTGCTGTGTATAGGCGAGATCCACCAATTCAGGGGAGAAAATGCGCTGACCGTCGATAATCTTGCGTATCGCTTCCGCAAGATCTTCACTTGGACTGTCTTTAAGTAAGTATCCACTGACACCGGCATTTCTTGCCCGTTCAAAATAACCAGGCCGGGCGAACGTTGTAAGAATGATGATGTTGCATGGTTCGTCTGCCAGCTCTTCCGCTGCCGTGAGACCATCTTTCACCGGCATCTCAATATCCATCAGGCAGATGTCCGGCTTAAGCTCGCGCACCAGTTTGCACGCTTCTTCTCCATTGTCGGCTTTACCTGCCACTTCCATCCCGTCCTCTAAATCAAGTAAAGCTCCAAGCGCCCCGAGTAACATACGCTGATCTTCTGCAATTACAATTCGGATCATACAGACTCCTCCTTATTAGACTGCTTGATAATATTCGGAACATGGAGACGCAGAGTGGTGCCATGGGATGAATAGATCTCCAGACTTCCATTTACGAATTCCAGACGTTCCCTCATTCCCTGCATACCATTGCCTTTAAAGGGCTCAATGTTATCGGGCAGCCCCTGGCCATTGTCTTCCACGACGACTAAAATCTCTGTACTGGTCTGTGTAATCGTCACTTTACAATGCGAGGCATGACTATGCTTCACGATATTCGTAGCGGCTTCCTTCAGACACATGCTGAGGACGTTTTCTACGAGTAAGGGCGTGTTTTCAAGCTTAGGGCTGCCTTCATATTCAAAGCTCATTTCAGCAGCTTCTATAATCTGCTGGACACGAATCAGCTCGTCTTCAAGCTTCGTTCCTCTCATATCGGATACCATTTCCCGAACTTCTTTCAAAGCTGTACGGGCGGTTTGGCGAATGTCCTGGACTTCCTCCACGGCTTTTTCGGGTTTTACGGGAATAAGCTTGCCTGCCAGATCACTTTTCAAGCCGATCATGGAAAGCTTCTGCCCCAGTGTGTCATGGAGGTCGCGTGCAATTCTTTCTCGTTCTTCCAGCACCATTAATTGTGAAATGCGATCATTGGCATCTTGAAGCTCTCCTTCGAGTTTATGCTGCTTATTTCTATATCTCACGGTAAACGGCAGTAGAATCACACCGATTACGGTAATGACGATAAAAGGAAGGTGAGGGAAAATATCCTCCACTTCTGTAACAAAAGTCATCGTTACAGCCGCAATCGTCGTCGTCAAATGGACAATATAAAGAGACAAAAACCCTCCTTGATGTTTAATGTTTCCGATAAAGAAGGCCAGGAATAAGGCAAAGTATATATAGCCAAACAAGAAAGTCATGACAAGACTTATCGCCATTTCTATACTCACCCATAGATAAACCATCCGGCTATTGGAGATGAACGATAATCGATAGGATAAGAAAAAGAGCAAAGTCATGAATATGCCGAATGCGATCTCAAGCATCGAAGAAGATCGGAAGATGAAGAAAAAGGGCAAAAGGCAGAATATAATCCACACATAAGTGCTCAGCCCTGTGTTTTTAGGTATGATATGGTACCAGCTTTGCATGGAAGCTCATCTCCTTAGGTAAATCCATTCTACTACATCCAATATATATGATAATCGTTCCTTCTGTCACGATAGATATTTGGATGTAGAAAAGCCCATTCCATATAGAATGGGCTTTCAGGTTATTATTTTTAGCAAAGTGGACAGGTGATACGCCCACTTGTTATTTATCCTGAAATTCAGGATATCTTCGTTCCGGGAGGGTCAATTTATTTCTTTTGATGAGCGGTTTCACTTCTTTAAAGGATACAAAGGTTTTATTCGCTGTATCATATAACCGAAAGCGAATAGATTCAAGGCTCGTGGCCAGTGTAATGGTCGTCGCATGCTCCAGTGGAGGAGTATTATCATGTGCTTTCTCCAGATTGTAGTTCGGGACACGAGGGCTCAAGTGATGGACATGGTGGAATCCAATGTTACCGGAGACCCATTGTAATGCTTTTGGCAGCTTATAGTACGAACTGCCATCTACCGCAGCTTTTACAAAATCCCACTCTGACTCGTCTTCGAAATACGAATCTTCGAACTGGTGCTGTACGTAAAATAACCATATTCCAAGCATTCCGGATACATAAAGGATAGGAAGGTGAATGATCAGGAAGGACTGCCATCCAATTGCCCATATGATCAGGGAATACAAGACGACGATTGCCGCGTTGATCACATACGTATTCAAACGCTCTTTTCGCTTCGCGCCTTTGCGGTTGAAGCGGTTAGAGATCAAGAATAAATAAATAGGACCTAATCCGAACATGACTAAGGGATTTCTGTAAATACGGTACGCTATTCTTGTTTTTAGAGGAGCTTTCATATATTCCTCTACCGTCATCACCCAGATATCACCGGTGCCTCGCTTGTCCAGGTTGCCGCTTGTGGCATGGTGGATGGAATGGCTTCGTTTCCACTTATCGAAAGGGAAGAGGGTCAGAATGCCTGTAATCGTTCCGACGATCCGGTTGGCTTTCTTGTTTTCAAAGAAGGATTGGTGGGTACAATCATGAAAGATAATGAATAGTCGTACAACGAATCCTCCCGCAATGAACGCAAGTGGAACGGTAATCCAGATGGACCATGACAGGCTTTCGTAGGCCAGGTACCATACGAGGAGAAACGGAAGCAGTGTATTCAATAGTTGGCGGATACCCGCTTTATTATCAGGTTTTGCGAATCGTGCTACGCTTTTTTTCAACTCTTTTTGTTTATCTTTATTCATAGTAAGACTCCTTTGTTGTGTCTCTTATATTCTTAGCATAGGAAAAAAGCGCATATTTTATAAGACATAAACGTCAGGGTACACCCATGACACTTGTCATGGGTAACAGCCTTCCGGTGGGTTATAAGAAAATGGTAAACTAAAATAAATGAGCAAGGGTTTGCGTTAAATGGTGCATGGGGAAGCATATATGTGACAAGCAAACTTTTGGGAAATGAAAGTGTTGAATAGTTAGGGAGTTCAAAATGAAGCAGTTTACTAACATTCTTCTTATTATAATCGGAACGATCTCATTGATTCTGGGAGTGCTTGGGATAGTGCTGCCACTGCTTCCCACCACCCCATTTTTATTATTAACGGCCGCTTGCTATGTAAGGA
>NZ_JBAPTY010000294.1:0-2057 GCF_049282395.1 Halobacillus sp.
GTTCCATTCTAAGGAACCGGGGCTTTCTGGCTTTTTACAGGAGAAGATGCAGGTTATGAATGTTCATTTATTGAGGTTTTTTATTTATATAGCTACAAGCTTCCCAATGTCTCACAAAGTCTGAATAATATCATGAGGGAATCGGGGTGCATAGGCGGCAGGAATGAAATTATTTCCTGAATTTCTCACGGTTTATTAAGATCCTGTAAATTATGTTAGGAAGTATTGTTCAATCAAATCGTTTCGTATATAATCTTATCGAAAGTCAATATTGGTTTTCGATATTGAAGAGCTTAATAAGGAGGGCCAGGTATTTGGATAATAAAGTAGTAAGGAAACTATTCTTAGGTTTTATACAAATTCATATTTTGCATCATGCCAAAGAAGAAGCTATTTACGGGTCCTGGATGCTTGAGGAGCTGCAGGAGCATGGCTACGAAATAAGTGCCGGAACATTATATCCTATCCTTCACAATATGGAGAACGACCAGCTTCTGGATAGGGAAGATGTCAATGTAAATGGAAAGATACGCAAGTATTACCGCATTACAGATAAAGGGGATGCTGTCCTGCAGGAAGCCCGGGCTAAAGCTTATGAACTCTTTAAAGAAATTAAATGATATGAGGTGAACACATTGAACCAAAAACAGAATAAAACCACTCTACAAATCCTATTAGAAATATTATTTACATCTACGAAACTGGGTTTAACCTCATTTGGAGGGCCTGTAGCCCACCTGGCTTATTTTAAAGATGAGTACATCGACCGGCGAAAGTGGTTAAATGACAAAACCTATGCGGATCTCATAGCGTTATGCCAATTCCTGCCCGGCCCGGCAAGCAGTCAGGTCGGCATCTCGATTGGAATTTTACGTGGAGGGATACTGGGAGGGATTACATCCTTTATTGGCTTCACTCTTCCTTCCGTTATCGTACTGGTCGTGTTCGCTTTACTTTATCAAAATTTCTCCCTGGCTGACGCAGGCTTTATCCATAGCTTGAAAGTAGTGGCAGCAGCCGTGGTTCTGCATGCTCTTATCGGACTGGGTCAGAAACTGACGCCGGATAAAAGCAGAAAGGCTATTGCGGTTGTGGCTGCCTTAGTTATGCTGCTGTACCCTTCTGCCTGGATACAAATCGTCATTATCTTAGCTGCTGGACTGCTTGGACTTTCCTGGTTTAAAGATAAAGCAGAATCAAATATTGAACCTTTCGCTGTTTCTATATCTAAAAAAACCGGAATCCTTTCCTTAACCATTTTAGGAATTTTGTTAGTCTCACTCCCGATCATTACGAACGTAGTGAACAATTCTTTACTCAATATATTTGATATATTTTTCCGGGTAGGTTCTTTAGTTTTTGGCGGCGGCCATGTTGTGTTACCTATGATTGAAAGAGAACTGGTACCGCAGGGGCTGCTGTCGCCTGATGAGTTCCTGGCTGGTTATGGTATGGCGCAGGCCGTTCCGGGACCCCTATTTACTTTTTCAAGCTACCTCGGAACGATGATGGAAGGAGTCGCAGGAGCAGTAGTTGCGACTATAGGGATCTTCCTGCCTTCTTTTCTGCTTATAATTGGAGCTTTGCCTTTCCTAAGTGAATTGCGCAAGCGTGCTTCTTTCCAGGGAATCCTAATGGGAGTGAATGCGAGCGTGGTTGGAATTCTATTAGCCGCATTCTATGATCCTGTCGTTAAGAGTTCCATCTTTGATGGTGCTGATTTTGCCTTAGGGACTATATTATTTGCTTTACTTAACATTTGGAAAGTACCGGCCTGGCTGATTGTAATACTCGGTGTCATCGGAGGCTACCTCCTCAACCTATTAGGTTTCTAAAAAGCAGACTTTATTAAATCTTCATTTCGAGTCTTCCAGAAAAGCTCCCGTTTGTTGAAGACTTAATTTCGAGACTTTTGTGAGAATTTGGTCCGGAGGGGGACGATTTCGCTTTTCGCGGGCATGTGCTGAGCTTCCTCGGGCTTAACAGCCCTGCGGGATCTCACCGATCATGTTCATCCCGCAGAAGTCTTCATCGTCCCCCTCCGGACCTTGCGAAAT
>NZ_JBAPTY010000295.1:0-5943 GCF_049282395.1 Halobacillus sp.
CTTTCGATGTTTCCTGCAGTGAAAGGGCAGAATATCATTTTTTCCGAACAAAAGCAGCGGCTCAGTTTATACAGAAGCGTGAACCTATTTGAAAAAACCTTGAATATTTGATGATCCTGCCAATTTGTAAATCAAAAGAATTAGTGTGAATTTCTTATTTTTTGAAACATTTAGGAGGAACGGTCGTCTGATGTATGAGAGAATCATAACAGAGTAAGGAGGTGCCCTATGAAAATACGACTGGGTTTCTTAGCATTGATGATCCTACTAGGCGCTGCCTCTATTGGAAAAGCGGTCTACGACACCAATGTATTTAAAGTTAATCACGTAAACTTTGAAAGCAGCGAGCTTCCCGCGGGCGAGGAACTTGAAATATTACAAATTACCGACTTACATAATAAGATGTTCGGAGACGAAAATGAAAAACTGGTTCGTACAGCTGAAGAATTGAACCCTGATCTGATCGTCATTACCGGAGATTTGGTCGACCGTAGTACCGAGAAGTTACAGCAGGTTTTTAACCTGGCAGAGAAATTAAAAGCTATCCAGACAGATGTTTATTATGTATCGGGCAATCATGAATGGGAAAACGAGAAGACAGAAGAATTGTTCCAGGGGCTTCGGGAAAGAAACATTACGATGATGGACAATACTAATAGTACATTCCAGCGGAAAAATACTACGATCAATATCACCGGGATCGCAGACAGTTCCACAGATCATGAAAATATGAAACAAGCATTTGAGGGGATCGACAACAACGCTTATACGATTTTTCTCTCTCATTCTCCAAACGTCGTTACAAAGTACGACGACATTCCAGCCGACTTGGTTTTGAGCGGCCATACGCACGGCGGACAGGTTCGTTTCCCATTCATTGGAGCGGTAGTGGCTCCAGATCAGGGCTTATTTCCGGATCTAACGAAAGGAGTCTATCAGGTAGATTCCGGTTCAACGCTATATATTGATAGCGGGCTGGGAACAAGTATCGCTCCAGTCCGGTTCTGGAATCAGAGCCAGATGAGTCTACTTACAATTTCCGGTTCTAAAGAAGCGAACTAATCACCAAACGTTTTTCCAATTTGGAAGGACGTTGATAGATTTAGATGGCGTCCAAGAGCTTACTGACGATTCGCATGAGACCTTCGCCCAGCCACTTAAGGAGTCGAACGGGTAAAAAGATCAGCTCGGGGATCCATGTGAAGAATAGATCTAAGATATCTCTCTTATGAGTTTGCTTTTCCGCTGTTTACTCACAGCATTCAGCTCCTTTATATTCCAAGTTACTTCTTGATAGCAGGATTACGAATCTTTAAGGAAAAGCGTTTCATTTTCCTGTTATTCTTTCTAAGGCAAGGCTTTCTGCTTCCTTCATAGACCACCGTCATAAAGTCTTTTTCCCATATATTTAAACGGGTCTCATTTTATGATTTATTCAAATTTTCACGTCTAACGGTTGACCCAAAATACCTAATAGGGGTATATTTGAAAAAGAAAGATTGTCTAATAATCGTGAGGTTCAGTTGGATGTGAATCTATACTAACCCTGTGAAAGGATGAATCATCATGCAAACTACGATTAAAGTCGAAGGTATGACATGTGAACATTGCGAAAAAGCTGTTACCGGCGCTTTGAAGGAATTAGATGGTGTTGAAGAAGTTCAAGTTGATTTGACTACGGGAAACGTCGAGGTTTCTACGAGCAAAGAAGTGAGTAGAGAAGCTATGGCAGATGCCATAGAAGACCAGGGTTATGACGTTGTTTCATAAGAATGAGGAAAAGTCTGAAGATGAAAGATCTTTAGGCTTTTTTCATGAGACCGATTCTCATCGTTTTATTTAATGCTTTCTAACCAATTATCGATATCTTTTTGCTAGAGTAATAGGAACTTTTTAAGGAGTGTCATACATGAAGATAAAAATTGGGATTATAATGTTTATATCTATGTTTATCTTCGCCGCGTGCAGCAGCGATTCTAATCAGAATGAAGCATCAAAAGAAAGTTCAGAGCAAAAAGAATCCGTTGAGAAGAGTACGGCTTCCTTTGATGGAAGTCTCGAGCACGTACATGGTATGGGCTATGTGGAAGAGAATACTCTCGCGTACGCCGCTCATTCTGGAATCAAATTACATAAAGGCGGGGAGTGGCTCGAATCCATCCATCACAAAAATGATTACATGGGCTTTAATGTAGTCGATGATGGGTTTTATACCTCGGGTCACCCGGGAGAAGAAAGTGATCTTCCGAATCCAATTGGTCTTCAAAAAGGTAAAGTGATGGAAGAAGGCTTATCTGCCCTTGGATTTGAGGGAGAAAGTGATTTTCATGCGATGGGAGTAGGAGCCAGAAATCATGCCGTTTATGTGTTTAATGAACATGCAAATTCAGAAATGGAGCAGGGTTTGTATAGAAGCCTTGATGACGGAGAGAGCTGGGAGAAGATAGCTGCCGAGAATTCAGGCGAGAAGATCTTTCAAATTGCCGTTCATCCTGATGATGAAAATAGGGTGGCGCTGGCTACGGCTTCCGGAATTTATTTAAGTGAAGATGGAGGGGAAACCTTCAGCAGGATTTCAGAGGAAGGACAGGGAAGCGGTCTACATTTTACAAAGAATCGCTTATATTACGGTCTTTATACCGGAACTCCTTTTTTGTCCGTCTATAAATGGGAAGATCAATCCAAAGAGGAGATTGGGCTTCCTGAAATGAAAGAAGATGGGGTTATGTATATCGCCAAAAATCCAGAAAAGAAGGACACCTTGTCCATTTTCACGATTAAAGGAAGCAGTTATACGACTTCTGATAGTGGGGAATCCTGGGAGCAGATTATTGAAGAGGGACAAACAAAATAATGCAAGTGACTTTCCAGTGAGGAAAGTAAACAGAAATGGAAACCCATACACAAAAGTATACGTGCATGGGTTTTTAATGCGCTTGATGAGTGGGATGCTCACTTGCAGGAGCTGAGTCCAATAAACTTCCTCCTAGTAGAAAGAACAAGGCTGCTAAGAAAATAACGAAAGGCTTAATCAGCCACTTTTTTGATGGAATCGAATCTTCCCGTAAAGAAGCATGAAAGAATACCGGATATAACAGGAGCGAGCTGATGGAAAGGGTAATCAAAAGCTTAAGAAAAATAACAGCTTCCGTATAGGAAACCATTTCTCCTAACATGGCTCCCATCATTCCTCCCATCAGTCCAGCTGTGAGACCTTCCATCAAAGAGACGGTCCCTAACTTCCCCGCACTTACCGCTGCCAAAGTAGCACCGCCAAAAAATCCTAATAGACTTGAGGTATAGAAACTGCCTGGCAAAATAGAGCTTGCCATTAATCCAACTGTGAGCCCAATCGTGGTTCCTGAGAACATGGACATGACCATGCGCTGGCTGTGAGATAAAAAGTGACACCATTTTCCCGCTAAACGGAATGAGCTGATAACGGTTAACAGTAAGGCGACTAGAACGAACAGGTGAAAGTCACTCATTTATATTCTCCTCTTCCATATGTCTTGTCCCTATCTAATGTATGAAGGAATGGAATGAATTATTTGGTTTCAAGGCGTTCATGATTTAGGAGCTTCTATATAGAAACGGGGAGTACCTCAAAGTTCTCAAGCTTTGGGGATTTTATTTACATAAGTCTCCCGTTTATTGAAACTCTGCAACGCGCCTGCTCGTATAAATAGCAATTGTATATCTATTTTGGGCATACAATGGAAGGAGGAGGGGTCCAGTTGAAAAAGATGTATGGATGTTTTTTCATTGTGGTCATGTTATTTCTGAGCGGGTGTTCGTTCCTTGAAGGGGTGAATAACTCTTTGAATTATGTCAATGAAGCAACGGAGTACGCGAATGAAGTTAGTACGTTTACGAGTGAAGTTCCTTCCCTTGCTGAACAAGCTGTCATGGATCAGCAGGCGGCAAATGAATTAGAAACGCGTCTGGAAGAGATGAAAGCGAATATTGAAGAATTTAATGAGCTTGAAGCGCCGCAGGCAGGAGCGGATCTGCACCAGCAAGTGGTGGAACGAAACAATCAGGCTCTCGAGGGCATTCAGATGTATTTAGATAATATGGAGAATGGTAAGCTGGACGCCTCGGTGATTGAGAATACGGAAATTTTCCAGTCATTGAGAGAAATTACAGAGGTTATTGACCAGATTAAGCAATTGGGAGAATAAACAGGCAGGAACCCCGTCTTCTTTTGTTGAATAGTGGGGAGAGGGGGACACACTGGATGAAAAATGTGACAGTAAAAAAGGTATTATATAATGAAGATCACAACGAAGTGGAGTTTTCTAAAGGTTTATTACTGATTGATGATGTAGGACCACTTGTGAACTGGACCGTCAGTTTAAACAAGGTACAGGATGTCAGTTTTTTTGCTGATCTCCAAAAAGAAAAAAAGCATCTTCAACTGCGCATAATTGGAGCTGAGGGACAGACGTATAAAGGAACCGCAGCGGTTGATTTGATTCCGGATCAACGCACGGTGCTCATGGTCGCAAGAGGCGAGTTGAAGCAAGTATAATGATCTTAACATATCCCGGGAAACGCTGAACTGAGCGTTTCTCTTTTTATTTTTCTTAATAAAACAAGAGTCCTAGGACTCGCGTTTGTTCGTATACACCCTCAATTCCCACACAAATAAACTGATACCTGCCAACAAAGCCGCGATCCCTCCTATGAGAAGGCCGCTTGGAGTATAGACAAACATATACCTGAGAAATTCCTCTCTGCCCCACGTGTCTGATCCAATGCCCCCGATCGCTGCACAAATAAACAGGGCGGCAAACAGGAAGGCTGCTAAAAATAGAAACGAAATACCTGTGTAAATTCGATTGACCATGTTCTTTTTCTCCTTCTTCTTGAAAACTTATTTCCACGGGTCTCTTCAGAGTGGTTTCAACAGGTTGTTATCCTCTCTTCATCTACTTCCCCTATAATTCTTCGCCGCACTACTCTTGTTTTCCTTTTTTTAGAAAATCATTTATTCAATTATATAAGAGGTATAAAAGGTCTGGTAAAAAAAGCCGATATAGAAAGAGAAGAGGGAACGTACATAGGGGGAAAACGAGATGAAGAAATTCAAGTACAAAATGCTGCTGGCCTTCGGAGGCGTCCTATTTCTGGCTTTCGCAGGGATGGGATCTTACAATCTGTACACAAACTACCAGCATAATCAGGAACAGGTGGAGAGTTACGAGACGAATTTATTAGAAGCTTTCGATTTACGGATTAAAAATGAAGTGAATACGGCTATGTCTTTGCTGCAATCCGCCTATAGCCAGTACAAACTGGGAGAAATGTCAGAGCCTGAAGCGAAGGAATTAGGCAGGAAGCTCGTGAAGGAGCTGCGCTACGGGGATGAAGGCTATTTCTGGATTGACGGTATTGATGGAGAGCTCATCGCGCACCCGATGTCACCGGAGAAGGAAGGCAGTAACCGTCTGGACATTCAGGACCCGGAAGGCACCTATTTGGTTCAGAATATTGTTTCTGCTGCCACAGAGGGCGAGAGTGGCGGCTATTCGGAATACATGTGGGAGAAGCCGGGAGAAGAGGATCTGGTTGCTAAGCGCGCCTATTCAGAGTTATTTGAGCCGTGGAATTACATTGTCAGTACCGGCAATTATACAGATGAAATTGATGCCCTGACCGCTCAAAAGGAAGATGAGTATAATCAGAAGATGGAGCGCGACATGTTGATGGGCGGGGGAATTGTAGCCGTCCTGCTTCTTCTGTCCGCGATCATTGCTCTCCTTTTCAGCAATCGTATTTCGAGAAAGGTAACGAAAATGACCGAGCATGTGAATCAGGTAGCCCATAAAAATCTCGAAGTAGAGGATTTATCGACCCGCAGTCATGATGAATTTGGCGATCTAAGCCGCGCGATTAATCAAATGACGATGAACCTGCGTCATATGATCGGCAATGTTT
>NZ_JBAPTY010000296.1:0-1891 GCF_049282395.1 Halobacillus sp.
GGGGATTCAAACCGCATTACTTTTTTGTTACTAGGGTGTTGAAAAGCAAGAACATGGGCGTGAAGACCTAACCTCTTAATTGGATTTGTGCGTGCTCCATATTTTTTATCGCCGGCAATTGGATGTCCAATTTCCTGCATATGCACACGAATTTGATTTTTCCTGCCGGTCTCCAGTTGAACCTCAAGTAAAGTTAAATTAGCATTCCCCTGCACCTTTTTATAATGAGTAATCGCGTGCTGAGCTCCCTTAGGGTTCTTAGTCGTAAACATTTTCAGCGTTTTACTTTCTTTTACGTAAGATTCGACAGTGCCTTCGGGCTGCTTCGGCGAGCCTTCCACCAATGCCGCATACTTACGCTCTTTGACCATTTTTTTCCATGACTGCTGGAGTTTTAATTTCGCTTCTTCGTTTTTGGCAAACAGCATAACTCCTGATGTATCACGGTCCAAACGGTGTACAACAAAAATTCTATGGTTTGGATTTTTACTTTTTACATAATTCATCAACTGTCGATGGGCGGTCTCCTGTTTTTCTTTTGGAGAACCTATAGATAATAGTCCGGCACTCTTATCAATGACGATCAAATCTTCATCTTCGTGTAGAATCGACAGGCCTGTTAATGCAGCATTCCGTTTAAAGGTTTTATTTTTTACTATTGTGATCTTCTGCCCTGGCTGTAATTTATGGTCATGCCTGGTTTGTACTTCATCTTCTACCAGAACTTGTCCTCGCTTAAGAACAGACTTCACTGAATTTCGGCCTGTTTCGGGTAGCATTCTTAACAAAAAAGGCAATAGTTCATCAGAATGCTCTACGGTAAAGCTATTTTTCGGTGCATTATTTTTTCTTCGAGCCACATGACTTCCTCCTTATTTCTTGTACTCTTGTCTAGTTTACCATCTCACAGGCTCTTCTACCCCGCTAATGGAAAAAGAGCAGCACCAGAGGCTGCCCTTTTCTTTATTACACATCTCTTTCTTAAATAAATAATTTAGGATCGATCCAATCATAGGTAGACGAATATCCCTTCGATTCATCCTCTCGAAGTAAGAGGGAATCACACTTTTCATCATAATCATATGGGATAGACTGCTCATATGTTCGAGGAATGATATCAGCGTTTCTATATTCACGTGAAGAGCGGTCGATCGGCAATCCCTCCACATTATCTTTCTTAAGTTCTTCAACCACCATCCTGCCAATCTGTCTTCCTAATCGAAGTCCTTCCGAATTATCTACGGGATAATGAACACCTGCAAATAACCTGGATTGAGCATTTTCTTCAGCAAGATAATGAAGTTTCTGACGTTCTGCAGGAAAGAAGTAACTCAGAATGACTTCAGCCACTCCTGAAATTGTTGCATGACCTGAAGGATAAGAAGGATGCAAAGGTGTACAAATGTAAGTCGCCAAGTTTTGATCCAATTGGTCAGGTCTTGGGACAAGCCATTTATATTTCAATGCCCAGGCTACAACAAAAGCATCATTCATACCGCCGAACAACGCACTTAAAATTCGGGTTGCTCTCGGCGCTTCTATCCCGTACGTGTCAATTAGCCGATCTACAATGGGGGCCCATTGTTTAGAAGGAGGACCAGTCCCCCAATACTCGGCAATTGTTTTTTCTCGTTCGGATAAATTCGCGACTGTAAGTTGTACGACTTTTAATTGGGCGTACCAGTCAATGGTATTCGGATCTTTGATAGCTAAACGGATGGGACGCCCATCTAATTTCTTAAATCCGTGGCGCCGGCTGTGTTGAATAAAGTACGTCTTCCAATTTCCAGCATCTCGTTCCACTCCTCCTGCAATTGTAGGAGAATGTTCCGCACCCGCATATGGCAGTTCAGTCCAGAGTGGATAAGCTCTTTTTTCATGAGCCATATCT
>NZ_JBAPTY010000297.1:0-4046 GCF_049282395.1 Halobacillus sp.
GAATCATTCATGCTATTCCTTCTCTTTTTCGCTGTTGTTATGATCTACCTTTTTTATTTCCAGCTCTATCTTCTTCTCTTCAATTTCCAGTTCCTTCTTTTTAAGGTCATTATCTATTTTTTTGACATATCCATAATAGATAAGAGAAAAACCAACGATGATTGTAATGTAGAAGAATAATCCCATTTGCCCCGCCCCCTGATTGAATAGGTTTTATAACCTTCCTCTTATTCACTTACACTCTTTCCATTCATCTTTCTTTACGATTAGATTCCACATTGGTTGCAAAAAGAACAAAGGTTTCCTAAATAAATTCATCATGTGGCCGTGTGTCCATTTTCATATAAATCCGAGTTTACCAAGTCCAGAATACTTTTTGAACAAAATGTGAACAAGAAAACGCTTGCATATTATAAAAAGAATTACTTTGTGAAAAACATCACAAAATCTATTGATTCGTTAAGTAGAATATTGCACAATAAACATGTGATATACTTCACAATCATTCACAGATACCATTTAGGAGGAATTCATATGACTAGAGAACGAGTAAACCGCGTGGCACTTATTGGAGCAGGATCTGTAGGAAGCAGCTATGCATTTGCTATGCTGAACCAATCCGTTACGGAAGAATTTGTCATTATCGATTTGAATGAAGATAAAGCTATGGGAGATGCCATGGACTTAAATCACGGTAAGGTCTTCGCTCCAAATCCAACGAAAACTTGGTATGGTCAGTATGAAGACTGTAAAGATGCTGATATTGTTTGTATCTGTGCAGGGGCGAACCAGAAACCCGGAGAAACTCGATTGGATCTTGTGAAAAAGAACCTGACTATTTTCAAAGGCATCGTCGATGATGTCATGGCGAGTGGCTTTAACGGAATCTTCTTAGTTGCTACGAACCCAGTGGATATTCTGACGTATGCGACTTGGAAATTCAGTGGATTGCCGAAAGAACGCGTCATCGGAAGTGGAACGATACTGGATTCCGGCCGATTCCGTTTTCTATTAGGAGAATATTTTGATGTAGCTCCTTCCAACGTACACGCCAATATCATTGGAGAACATGGAGATACGGAGCTTCCAGTATGGAGCCATGCATCTATCGGCGGGGTACCTGTATTTGAATTAATGGAACGTCATCAAGAATATGACATGGAAGACCTTGATGAGATTTTCACCAATGTTCGTGATGCAGCTTACCATATCATCGAGAAGAAAGGCGCAACCTATTACGGGATTGCCATGGGACTGACTCGTATTTCTAAAGCTATTCTTAATAATGAAAACAGTATTCTGACTGTAAGTGCTCATTTAAATGGAGAGTACAATGCGAAAGACGTTTATATTGGAGTGCCGGCCGTAGTAAACCGCATGGGAATAAGGAACGTTGTAGAAGTCAGCTTGAACGAAAAAGAACAACAGCAGTTCGCCCATAGTGTTAACGTCCTTAAAGATATCCTGGGCGCAAATTTTGAAAACCAGCCAACATCATAGATTATTCGCAGAAAAGAGTTGATCGTCCATGTGGTTACAGCAGTATGATCCGTTTGGAAATGTATTTTTGAGTGCGCTGATCGCAGCTCTACCCATCTTTTTCTTCTTTTTAGCACTGACACGCTTTAGAATGAAAGGGATTTTAGCTGCTTTTCTTACTCTTGCATTAAGTATTCTCGTATCCATTGTATTCTTTGACATGCCGATTACAAAAGCTGTTTCTGCATCCCTTCACGGTGTAGCTAATGGACTGTGGCCGATCGGTTACATTGTCATCATGGCGGTCTGGCTGTATAAGATCGCCGTTCGTACAGGGAAATTTAAAGTGATTCGATCCAGTATTGCGAACATCTCCCAGGATCAGCGTCTTCAGCTGCTTTTAATTGGATTCAGCTTTAACGCGTTCCTCGAAGGTGCAGCTGGATTCGGTGTACCGATTGCCATTAGTGCTGCTCTTCTTGTAGAGCTTGGATTTCGCCCGTTGAAAGCAGCGGCTCTGTGCCTGATCGCAAACGCTGCTTCCGGCGCATTTGGCGCGATTGGGATTCCTGTGATTGTAGGAGCTCAGATGGGAAATTTGGAAACGATGGAGCTTTCCAGAACACTCGCATACATTCTTCCGATGATTTCCTTCGCTATTCCTTTTTTACTCGTGTTCATTCTGAGCGGCGTAAAAGGAATAAAAGAAACCTTGCCTGCACTGCTGGTCGTCAGCGGGATTTATACTGGAGCTCAGATTTTCACCATTCTTTTCCTCGGACCTGAGCTTGCGAACATTCTTGCTGCTTTATTGAGTATGGCCGGACTGGCTTTATTCCTGAGAAAATGGCAGCCGAAAACCATTCACCGCGAGGAAAACGCGCCAGATATTCAACAGGGCGAGTCCTACAGCGTCAAAGAAATCATTAAAGCGTGGTCACCTTTCTATATCCTTACAGCCACCATTACCGTTTGGAGCTTGCCTTCCTTTAAAGCTCTATTCAGCGAAGGTGGACTTTTAGAGAAAACAACGGCCTTTATTCCTGTTCCTTTTCTACATCAGGAAATTCAAAAAGCACCGCCCATTGCACCTGATACGGTAGCTTTAGATGCCCTTTTTAAATTAGACTTGATATCTGCGACTGGGACCGCGATATTAGTGGCTGTACTCCTTACTGGATTATTCAGTTCAGCGATCACCCTGCCGCAAGGGATGGACTCTTTAAAATTAACCATCCAGGATTTGTGGATTCCCGTTTTGACTATCTGTTTCGTCATGGGCTTTGCGAACTTATCCAACTTCGCTGGTTTGAGTTCAGCCATTGGACTGGCCTTAGCGAAAACCGGCGCCCTATTTCCTCTCTTCAGTCCTATTCTCGGCTGGCTCGGTGTGTTCATAACGGGTTCTGTCGTCAGTAACAACGCGTTATTCGGCCATTTACAGGTGGTCACAGGGAATCAAATCATGGCAAACCCGGCACTGTTACTCGCTGCTAATACGGCCGGCGGAGTTATGGCCAAGCTGATTTCCCCGCAATCCATCGCGATTGCAACAGCGGCGGTAAAACAAACAGGCCAGGAATCTACCTTGTTTAAAATGACACTGAAGTACAGCCTGGGGTTATTAATTATCGTTTGTCTAGCTACATTCCTGTTATCATTAGCCGGGATATAATAGATTCTTCACACCACCCGTTTACTAAACGGGTGGTGTGGTCTAGAACGAGCCTTCGTTTTTTTCTGGTACTGTATGCATTCGATCGCCGTAACGCTCCTGAAATTCATTAATGATTTTATCCGCATCGAGATCAGTTACGTTTTCTAAATAAATTTCTTTGTCTTCTCCACTTTCCTTCCGAAGGGTAAGAACGTCCCCAACCTGCTGCACCCGTTTCACTTCCTCATCGGCGGCCCGCCATCTTGGACCAGTAATACCACGACGTATATCGATGGCCTGATCTTCAAATCGAACATAATCCCGCTCCGGCATTTTCAAGTAATGGATCATCTGCAAGGTACTGATCACGGCCACCCCTCCAGTTAAATACACCAAAAACTCGTCCGCACGGCTGTTCATGAACAAGACAATAAATAATATAGAAATTTGAGAGAGCATATTAATCAGAGCTCCCCGGGCTTTCTTTTTCCAAATGG
This sequence comes from Halobacillus sp., assembly GCF_049282395.1. Taxonomy (NCBI): domain Bacteria; kingdom Bacillati; phylum Bacillota; class Bacilli; order Caryophanales; family Bacillaceae; genus Halobacillus; species Halobacillus sp. The sequence continues at coordinate 3,634 of NZ_JBAPTY010000297.1, forward strand.
ATGTATTGCTGTACTGAATGCTCCATTCACTGATCATCATCACAAGTCATAAAACTTTCTCTCCAATCCTAGATTTGCACAGAATTATTTCAACCTTCTCCAGTCTACCTTTATTCTTTTTACGTACAAGTTGACTGGATTGTTTCAGATTTTCGTAGATTATCCTTTAATAATGAAAGTACATACCTCTTTTGTCTATGTATCCAATTCCAATTTTCGATAATATGAAGCATATTATTATAGTTTTTCTAACCACAATTTATACAATTTTCAGGGAAGGGAACATCCCAAAGATTAAAATTTTGCCTTATAGTATAAAGAGAGCGAACCTATTTTTTATAGATTCGCCCTGTCTTATTTAATAAGCGCCTTCCGAATAAGTTAACTCATAACTGTGCGTGTAGACCTCGAAA
>NZ_JBAPTY010000298.1:0-2412 GCF_049282395.1 Halobacillus sp.
CCTGAACTTCTAAAGAAGGGTCCGTTTACCTAATTAGCGTTGGGTTGGTGGGGAAATGGCGAGACTCCCATGGGAGAAGGGACTAGGTGAGATCCCGCAGGGAGTGAAACGAGCGAGGAAGCTCACCGTTCCCCCATAGGAAAGCGAGTTATTTCCCTACCAACCCTAGTCCTTTCTAGGCAACGGAGCCCAACTATCTTGAAACTGATCTTAAATAAACGGGAGCTTTAGTTTAAGATTATTGAATTAATCAGAGGCTACATAAAAACGGAGCCTCATAGGCTCCATTTTTTATGATCAAGTGGCACCCATGCCGCCATCCACGCGGTACTGGCTGCCGGTAACAAAGCGACTGTCGTCAGAAGCAAGGAAAAGAACGACTTTTGCGATGTCTTCCGTTTCGCCATAACGATTCAGTGGAATGGCGTTGGTCTGTTGCTTTTTAGCTGCTTCAGCATCGTCAGGGCTGAACCCTTTTCAAGAGAACGCATCATAAATGTTTACTGATTGAATACATAATAACGGGTTTTATTTAATCCTGACTTTTCACAGGCTACTTCATTTAATATTTGAAGAGCTGCCGTACTGGAGTCAAGCTTAAGGAAAGCGCATGCCCGCTGGTTTGTAATTCGTTCACCGAAAAGAAACTGGTAATCTTTTAAAGCCTCTACATGAGCATTTCTTGAGGTATGATGACAGGCTTTACAATACCATCGTCCGTGAAGTCGTTTCATTGGAAGAGCCCTACACTGTGGACAGATGACACCTTGCAGAATATCTGATTTTTTAAGATGAAACCGGTCTAAAATAAAAGGCTGGTAAGGGGTATGTTCGATCACCAGATGATCGCATAATCGGTTTAGCTCATATTCTTCCCACTGAGAGGAAGTGTAGACATTATTTAGTGATTGGCAGGCTGTTAAAAGCTGGTCTAAATGTACAATTTGACTGTTAGATCCATAAGAAGGATGGATGAAGGAAGCAGGACTGGTTAAAACGACGAAATAGTGGATCGGAATACTTTGAAACCCAGCCATTGTTAGCCAGTAGGTTAATTGATGGGCCTGAAGCTCTGCTTGAGAGAGAGGGTCTGGCATCCTTGATTCTATCCGTTCATTCACATGCATGAATCGGTAATCTTTTGTCAGGTTTGGCAAGGGTGAATGGTTAACTTCTAAAATAAGGGCAAAATTTCGAGTGATAATAAGAACATCGATTTGACAATAGGTGTGATCAGGGAGCGGGAGACGTAGGTCAAAAAATATGCGGGATTCTTTGGAAGATAAATGCGTCAATACAGGTAAAATCTTTTTTTCTCCATAGTAATTGGACGATAATTGGGTTCGCCAATGCACGATTTCTGAATGTTTATGATGAGTCATCGCGATGCGTCTGGAAGCAGATTCCAATTGATCGAGATAATAAGGTTTTGATAGATGTTTAGTAAACAAAAACATCAACTCCATTCAAAATGTTTATTTCTATATTCCATGAGGTTTATGGAAACTCCTTCCTGTAATACAAAGTTCTAATTTTTCCACTTTTTAATCGAATTTCTGCAATTTTATCAAAGATTTTTCGTATACTACTCAAATTGGTATAGACAACTATATAAGGTGGTGGTATCCTCTAATTATAAAGCGGTTTCAAAAATCGACGACTTGAATATAGAGGAGGAACAAACATGTTAAGTTTTCTACAACGAATTGGTAAGTCGTTAATGTTTCCAATTGCTACACTTCCGGCTGCCGCGTTACTCGTCCGATTAGGTATGGAGGATTTGTTTGATATTCCATTTATGACAGCAGCTGGAAATGGAATTCTTACCAACCTATCCATTATTTTTGCCATAGGTATTGCGATGGGGTTTGCTAAAGATGGAAGCGGAGGAGCAGCTTTAGCTGGAGCCATTGGAGTTCTAGTTCTGGAAGAAGGAATTAAGGCGATTAATAATGATATTGATATGGGGGTTTTTTCGGGAATAATTGCCGGAGTAATTGCTGGTATGCTCTATAATCGCTTCTATGATATTAAATTTCCAGAGTTCCTGTCTTTCTTTGGAGGGAAGCGGTTTGTGCCAATCATAACCTCTTTGACTATGGTTGCTCTTTCTTTTGTTCTCGGGTACTTATGGGTTTATCCCCAGTACGTTCTTGACGCTACGGCCAATTGGATATTAAATGCTGGAGAAGTTGGAGTAGGTGTGTACGGAGTACTCAACCGGTTACTTATCCCCGTAGGGCTCCACCACGTGTTGAATACCCTTATATGGTTTGATTTCGGCACCTTTACAATGGAATCTGGGAAAGTTGTGAAAGGTGAAATTAATCGGTTTTTAAATGGAGATCCGAATGCAGGTTACTTTTTAGCTGGATTCTATCCTGTCATGATGGTAGGCCTTCCAGCAGCTTG
>NZ_JBAPTY010000299.1:0-2439 GCF_049282395.1 Halobacillus sp.
CTCCTGCGGTTAAACCTAAAGACTTCAGCGCTACACCGCGACTGTTCTTTTCTTTAAGACTTTCTGGAGCGTCCCCATCCTCTGATAAAGAGACCATCACGTGGCTGATCGAAAATAATGCACCGACCATGGTTGAAAAGGCGGCACTGATGATGACGAGATTGAAGATCGAATCAAGATAAGGGATATGAAAAGCGGACAAAGCTGTTACAAAGGGACTTTCAGATTCATCTATGATCGACCAATCAACCATGTACAAAACAAAAAATAAGGATAATAAATAAATGGATACAAGAAGCAGAATTAAGGCCGTCCCTGCTTTTGTTATATTCTTTTTATGTTCAAGCTCCGTAGAAGCCACTCCGACCACAGCAATCCCTCCGAAAGAGAAGAAGATGAATATAAGAGCTGACCACAATCCACTCCATCCATTAGGAAACCATTCACTGATTCCAGCTTGATGGACGGAAGCCGCTGTATTCGGATCGAGTATACCAAACAAAATGAGAGCTCCAAAACCAATAAAAACGACCAGGGTCGATATTTTTACAATCGCAAAGAGCGATTCGATCTGTCCGAAGTTCTTCACTCCCAGGAGGTTAATCCCAAACCCAAGCAAAGCATAAAGGATGGAAAACACCCACAAAGGAATAGTGGAAAACCAAAATTGAGTGAATGTGGATAGCGCGACTATTTCACTGGACATGATCAATAGTCCGGATAACCAGTACATCCAGCCGGATACGAAGCCCATGGAATGACCAAATGCTTTCTGGGCATACATTCGAAAAGAGCCGCTTTCCCGGTCATTAACCGTCATTTCGGCTAAAGCGCTGAATACAAAATAAGTGGTAATCCCTGCGATCAGGTAGCCAATTAAGATGGCCGGGCCGGCGGTCTTAATAGACAGCCCGGTCCCTAAGAAAAATCCGGCGCCGATTATGGAACCAATCCCAATGAGGGAAAGCTGCCACCAGCTGAGGGTGCCTTTGCCTTTTCTTATTTCTTTTTGTTTTTTATGCTGGACCGCTTGTTTGACGAGGTGATGGTTTTTCATAAAAGGTCTCCTTTATGTACCAGTTTCCATAACTTACTTCTTCTGTTCATCAGTATTACCTAATCAAATAATTTTATTGTGACTGGTGACTCCAGTTTGTCCAGATACATTCCAATTTATGGTATAGTATAAGAAGATTAAGCGGATATCGAGGTGGGAAAAGACAGAGAAGACCATGTTGGAGTAATGACTGAAGAGCTTTGTTACCAAGTCGAAGGTGTTCCGTATTTTTTTGAATACAGGGGTAAAGATGATCATGAGCTGGTCATTCATTATTTATCAAAAATTAAAACAGGAGCCACTTCCAATGAGGAGAGTGGCTGATCTAATAAAGGCTTTCGATTGAGTATTTGCAGACCTTTAGCTTATTAAAGCGACTCAAGGGTCTTCCCGGCCTAGAAGAGTACCTCACTGAGCAGCCACAATGGATTTTAGATACTGTCTGGGTCTTCCATAGAATACGATTTGTCTATAGGCAGGGTAAGTGGAATCGAAGAATATAAAGATGGGGGCATCCAGAAGAAAAGGATAATGAGAATATAATGGTCGATCTCCATAAATCATGCCTTTTAACGCGGTATTCATTTCTTTATTAAAAATGTTAAAGCGCAATTCTGCAGCATCCTTGCTGAATTCACCACCATCTACATAGGCTCTTCCCAGTAGATAAAGTTCATTCTCCCCGTTCATCTTCCATTCGGCCAATACTTCGTCCCGCATTATCGGATTAATGGCTTCGAAGTTAAATACATATCCAATATCTAAAAATAATTCAGCCGTACGATCAGAGTGAGTGAGAGTATATTTTCTCCCTTCAAGCGGTTGAGCGGTATCAGCGGGTGGTAAATAGTTCACGGATAACTTTCGTGGATCAAACGAAGACATCCAGGCGCCTCCTAAACCCATAATGAAATTCTCCATATTAGATTATGCAGGACAATGACCGGGGTTCTAAAGGAGTACTAAATGGAATGGATAGCATAGATTTTATAGGGAGGCTTTTGAAAAAGAGAAAAAGGGAGGTAGTTGAACGGCTGTTATGGAAGTACTAAATTTACTTGGGACATGGCCCTTATATTCACAGTTGTTTTCATTTTTTTAGTCCATCATTATAGTGCTTTAAGGGGGCAACTTGCAGCTGCAAAAATATTAATCTTATAATGTAACAAACCTTTAACAATTGGAAACCTTTATGTAGTTTACTTTTCATTATTCCTCTGTTAAATTATATTAATATTTCATGTATCATTAGATACATCAGGAGGTTAATCATGTTTAACCAAAAAGAAAATTTATTAACGAAGGGCTGGTTTTTCTTTGTCATCGCTTCTCTATTTCTTTGGGCAAAGACTTACTACGCTCTGCAATCTTCATTTACTTTA
>NZ_JBAPTY010000300.1:0-4106 GCF_049282395.1 Halobacillus sp.
GTAGGTCCTTCGGGGGACGATTTCGCTTTCCGTGGGCATGTGCTGAGCCTCCTCAGTCTTCGACTTCCGGGGTCTCACCGATCATGTTTATCCCACAGGAGTCTTCATCGTCCCCCTCCGGACCTTGCCCAGTCATAAGTTCGATACCACTTCATACATCACCTCCGTGACGAGGAATTAGACCATGTGGTTTTCTACCTATTTTCAGGATGTAATGACCTGCAATAGCCTGTCATAAAAGCATTTAATCCAGATTAAACAGGAGAATCTTTCTCTTCTAGAAGGGTCCGTTCGCAACATTATAGTTGGGGTGGTGGGGAAATGATGAGACTCCCATGGGAGAAGGGACTAGGTGAGATCTCGCAGGGAGTGAAACGAGCGAGGAAGCTCACCGTTCCCCCATAGGAAAGTGTTCAAATGTGGATTCACCCCGAAAGACACGACCAGCATAAGCCGACCATCAAAAGGATTGCGGTTTTTCAATCCGTTGATGAGCGGCTTATGTCTCGAGTGTCTGGGTGATGGAACAAGACGAGTTATTTCCCCACCAGCCCTCTTTCCTTTAACGTAACGGACCCATTCATCTCGAAATCAAGTCTTCAAGTAATGGGAGCTTTACTTTAAAGTCAACACGGAAGTTATAACAATTCATTAGGTAAGGAGGTTGACCTATTTGGCGAAATCTATAGCAATTGTAGGAGGCGGACCAAAAGCCTATATCCCTGACTTGAAATCATTTGACCATGAAGAGCGTATTTGGATTGGAGCTGATCAGGGAGCCGAAGTTCTTCTTGAACATGATATATGTCCGGACGTATCCATTGGAGATTTTGACTCTGTGGATCAGGCCTCTTTGGAAAAAATTAAAGAGATATCCATCCAGTTTAAGCCATACCCCAATGAAAAAGATGAAACGGATCTTGAACTGGCCATCAATCAGGCACTTAATTGGAACCCAGAGCATATTCTATTATTCGGGGTGACGGGTGGAAGAATCGATCACTCAATGGCTAATTTGCAACTTCTTTATCCTTTATTAAAGAAAGGAGTACGCTGTACAATAAGGGACCACCAGAATCAAGTGGAATTAGCAGCTGAAGGTGAGCATACGCTTAAAGCGGATAATGAATTTCCTTATGTATCCTTTTTACCGATGACCCTTGAAGTAACTGATCTTACCCTTCAAGGTTTTTATTATCCTCTGCAAAATGCTTATTTACCTTATGGTTCAACCCTATGTGTCTCTAATTGTCTGATTCATAATACAGGTACTTTTTCATTTCGTTCAGGCATACTATTAGTAATAAGAAGTAAAGACTTGACTAATAGAGGCTGAAACAAGCATTCTGCATTAGCTTGATATAGGAGGAGGGAGCTCTTTGAGATTTTATACGATCAAACTCCCAAGGTTTCTCGGGGGCCTGGTACGCGCAGTCATAACTACTTTTAAAAAAGATTAACAAAAAAAGCACCCCGGAAGGGTGCTTTTTTTGGTCGAAGAACCTCTTCGACACGGAGCGCAAGAATCTCTTACGCTGATAGGAAGCCTTGAATTATACGCGGGTAAGTTTACCTGACTTCAATTCACGTGCTGTTACATAAACTTTCTTCGGCTTGCCATCTACAAGAATACGTACTTTTTGCAGGTTAGCTTTAAACTTACGTTTATTAGCGTTCATTGCGTGTGAACGGTGATTTCCGGTGGTTGTTCCTTTACCGGATATTACACTTTTACGTGCCATATGATAATCCCTCCTGTTACATACATAAATCTTCAGATACTTAATTAATGTATCATACCCACTACATGTTTGCAATATAGTGAAAAGAATTATATCAAGAATTTTCTCTTGACAGATACTTTCATTTGTTTCAAAGTATAATAGGAATATCAGATACAATTTTTGAAAAGTGAACGTCTAATCATTTGCCTTCCTTGTGTTATAATATAGGCATGAAGTTGAGGAGTTTAAAAGGAGGATTCATATGTCTGTTGATCTCACTAATCAGTATGGTCATATTACGATCAGCAATGATGTCATTTCTACAATTGCAGGAGGGGCAGCCGTGGAATGCTACGGAATTGTAGGCATGGCGTCCAAGAATCAAATCCGAGACGGATTATCGGAAATGCTTCGCAAAGAAAACTTTTCCAGAGGCGTAGTGGTCAGACAAATCGATGACCGCCTTCATATAGATATGTTTATCATTGTAAGCTATGGCACGAAGATTTCCGAAGTCGCTCATAACGTTCAATCACAAGTAAAATATACATTAAATAAAACGGTAGGCTTATCCGTGGACTCTGTGAATATCTACATTCAAGGTGTTCGCGTGACAAGTGAATAGGTTTCGTTGTAGTCAAAGGAGGAAGCAAGCGTGACGTTACAAAATATAGACGGCAAAACATTAGCCGAAATGATCTTACAAGGAGCTCATAATTTACAAAAGAACTCCCAAATGATCGATGCGTTAAATGTATTTCCTGTCCCGGATGGCGACACAGGGACGAATATGAATTTATCTATGACTTCAGGGGCAGAAGAAGTAAAAAACGTGGATGAAAATCATGCCGGGGCAGTTTCGAAAGCCTTCGCTAAGGGTCTTTTAATGGGAGCTCGCGGTAATTCAGGTGTCATTCTTTCTCAAATTTTTCGAGGCTTCTCCAGAGCTATTGAAGAAAAGGAATTCTTAACAACCAAGGATTTAGCAGAGGCTTTTAATGGTGGAGTAACTACGGCCTATAAAGCAGTAATGAAGCCTGTCGAAGGTACGATCCTTACTGTAGCGAGAGAATCAGCTGAAGCAGCTGCTCACCTGGCTGAAGAAGAAGAAGAGATTATTTCGTTTGTTGAAGGTGTAGTGAGTGCAGCACGTGAATCATTAAAAGGAACCCCGGAACTGCTCCCTGTATTAAAAGAAGTCGGTGTAGTTGATAGCGGCGGACAAGGTCTTTTGACTATTTACGAAGGATTTCTTGCTAACTTAAGAGGAGAAGAACTCCCTGAATTAGATCAAACTGTATCAATGGGTGAAATGGTTAGTGCAGAACACCATAAACTGGCACAGGATTTCATGAACACAGAAGACATTGAATTCGGCTATTGCACAGAGTTCATGGTGAAATTCGAAGAAAAGAAGCTGAAAGAAAATCCATTTGATGAAGAAGAGTTTCGTCAGGCATTAAGTAAAATTGGAGATTCGCTGCTCGTAGTCTCTGATGAAGACTTAATTAAAGTACACGTTCACGTGGAGTACCCCGGAGAAGCCATGAATCTCGGTCAGCAGTTCGGCAGCCTGATTAATATGAAGATCGAAAACATGCGCGAACAGCATACCTCCATTGTCGGCGATAAAAAAGAGGTTCAAAAGCCTAAAGAAAAAGCTGAATACGGTATAGTTACAGTTTCCATGGGAGATGGAATTAAGCGGTTGTTTGAAAGCCTTGGCGCAAGCGTTGTCATCCAAGGTGGACAGACGATGAATCCGAGTACACAGGACATTTCTGAAGCCATTAAACAGGCGCACGCAAAGCACATCATTATACTTCCAAACAATAAAAATATTGTTATGGCAGCCCAACAGGCTGCAGATATGGCTGAAGAAGAAGTAGCTGTAATCGCTACAAAAACGATCCCTCAGGGCATGAGTGCTCTGCTAGGGTTTAACCCGGAAGCGGATCTTAATACGAACAAAGATGAAATGACCAGTCTTATGGGTGAAGTAAAGACTGGCCAGATTACGTATGCCGTCAGAGACACCCAGATCGAAGGGCTATCGATTGAGAAAGGTCACTTTATGGGCATAGCCGATGGCAAAATATCTGCGACTGATAAAGACAAATTTACGACTGCGAAGACACTTCTGAACCAAATGATTGATGAAGATGAAGATGAAATCCTCACCATCATCTCCGGTGAAGAAGTGGATGAAAAAGAGGTAGCTGAATTGGAAGCCTACGTGGAAGAGACGTTCGAAGATCTTGAAGTAGAGATTCACAAAGGCGGCCAACCGATTTACGCTTATATCTTTGCAGTGGAATAAGAAATAAAGAAGCGATATTTTATAGCTTGAAAAAGAGGAACCTCATAAAGGTTCCTCTTTTT
>NZ_JBAPTY010000301.1:0-2899 GCF_049282395.1 Halobacillus sp.
ACGAACGAAGTTAATAATATGACGTTTGACCCTGATTATCTCGTATCTTTTCATTCCAAGGTGATGACCTTGCTGCCTGGTGATATTATCTCAACCGGGACACCGGGGGCTGTAGTGATTAGAGATGGGGACGTAATCGAATGTCAGGTTGATGGATTTACGACTCTGCGAAATTCAGTGAAAGACTTAAAAGATAAAGATAATGAGAAAGGATGAAATAGATGGATCTCCAGTTAAAAGATAAATCGGTTATCGTACTTGCTTCAAGTAAGGGATTAGGAAAAGCGATCAGTACCGAATTTGCGAAGGAAGGGGCAAAGGTGCTGATATCAAGCCGCAGCGAGGCAGAACTGGAAAAGGCAAAAGCTGAAATTAAAGAAGTTAGCGGCAACCCGAATGTAGAATATCAAGTTTGTGACGTAACTAATAAATCGCATATCGAACAGCTTGTTCAAAAAGCGGTTGAGCTGCACGGAACCGTAGATGTGCTCATTAACAATGCAGGAGGCCCCCCTGCCGGAACGTTTGATCACTTCACAGATGAAGATTGGCAGCAGGCGTTTGAACTCAATCTGCTTAGTTTTACCAGGACGATTCGCGAAGTGCTGCCGTCCATGCGAGAGCAGAAGAGTGGAAGGATACTGAACATCGCTTCTTCATCGATTAAGCAGACGCTGGATAATTTGATTTTATCGAACACTTTCCGGGCTGGAATCGTTGGGCTGTCAAAAAGTCTATCTCAGGAACTCGCCCCTGATAATATTCTAATTAATACGGTGGGGCCAGGCCGGATTGCCACAGACCGCGTTGCTTCCTTAGACCAGAAGCGAGCGGATCAAGTAGGGGTTTCTGCGGAAGAAGTCAGAGAGAAAGCTGAGCAGAACATTCCGATCGGACGTTACGGAGAGCCGGAAGAATTTGCAAAAGCGGTGGTCTTTCTGGCGTCGGGTGCAAATACGTATTTGACCGGTCAATCACTTGTGATCGATGGCGGGCTGGTCAAAGCCCTATAAATAATGAGGAGAAAAGACTGTCTCGGTGGAGACGGTCTTTTTTTGATATATAGGTAAGTTAGTTCTATCAGGGTTGATTCCTTGTTGCAAAACGCTCAAACGGATTTAATGTTCCATCTCATTTATCCGAAAGGGTAGGTAGAGACTCTTTATCTTTTCCACTTATCCATCTTATAAGCCACTACCGAGAAGATTGACCGGACAGATTAATAAACTTTTCCAACAATCTTTGGTAAAATCTTCATCAAAACATCAGCCTTACAATTAAAGGAGGCCAATATTTGCGCAAGCATCGCGGTAAATGGATGACAGCTATTACACTGGTGGTTATTAGTTTAATTGTATGGCAGTTTTCCGAAGATAATCGAGAAAAGCATCCGCTTGTAAAAGAAGCGGAAATATATATAGGCGTCGATTACGAGCATGGAGGTGCTTCCCCAAAGCAAGGGTTCGACAGCTCTGGATTTATTCAATATATATTCCAGCAAGTCATGGAATTTGAACTCCCGCGAACGCTGGAGCAGCAGAAGAATATGGGGGAGCAGGTAGAGCGCGATTCTTTGCAGGAAGGTGACGTACTATTTTTCAGCAAAGACGATGAAGGCCTGTCCCATGCGGCGATCTATATGGGAAAAGACCAGATCATTCATCCCACCGTCTCGGATGGAGTTGAAGTGACGTCTTTTGAGGGCGACAGCTACTGGAGTGGAAACTTCGAGATGGCTAGAAGAATAACGGATGCTCCGGAAATTGCTAGAGAAGAAGATCTGGTGCAAACAGCCCTTCAGTATTTGGGAGTCCCTTATCTTTTTGGTGGGGAAACGCCAGAAGCATTTGATTGTTCCGGGCTCATTCAGTATGTATTTGAGGAAGCGAAAGGCATCTACCTCCCTCGTTCTACTGACCAGCAGTGGCAGGTGGGGGAAAAGATAGATGTAGAGAACATCCAACCGGGTGATGTCATCTTTTTCAGCGACACATACCGGAAGGGAATTTCTCATAATGGTATCTACATTGGAGGAGGTCGATTTCTTCATGCCTCACGGACCCAGGAAGTCACGATCTCTTATCTAAGCGGGGAATACTGGCAGGAAAAATTCACTGGAGTAAAACGATTTGAAGATCTGACGATTCCCAGGGAAGATCCTATAGTTTCAGAAGCCACTAAATATATTGGAGAAGTACCTTATCAAAAAGATGGAACCACACCCGCCGGCTTTGATACAGCAGGGTTCGTCGAATATGTTATGGAGCAGGAAGGCATGCCGTTCCCTCGTCATGCAGAAGAACAATGGGAGGTTGGTGAACCTGTAGAAAAAGATGATCTCCAGCCTGGCGACCTTGTGTTTTTCAAGGACGACTACCTGAATCCGGCTTTCTATATCGGCAATCATCAAATCGTTCACGTAACCTTAGCTGAAGGCGTGGAAGTGACGAATCTGAAGTCGAATGAATACTGGGGACCGAAATATTATGGAGCGAAGCGGGTCGACTAGCTCTTGTTTTGTGAGTGAGCAGACTCCTGTCTACACTTGATGGTTGGCTTCTTCTAAGAGGAGTGGTTTTGTGTATCTGGCTATAACGATTATATCGATCAGCTTCCTGATTCTTATGTTATATGGGTTTCGCAACTCTCTGTTTTCAAGCAATCCAGAGAACCTTAAAGTGCTGATAGGGGTTTTTGTCCTTTTGCCGCTGATCATTTTAACGATCTTAGTAGCTGCCTTCCTGTAGAGAAGAAGGTATATTAATCCTTCACAAGCTTATTAAACTAATGGGCCGGTTAGTTGAAGACTCGAATTCGAGATAAATCGTGGTTCGTTACTTAAAAGGTATAGGGTTGGTTGGGAAATTACTCGCTTTCCTATGGGGGAACGGTGAGCTTC
>NZ_JBAPTY010000302.1:0-9958 GCF_049282395.1 Halobacillus sp.
GATGAGCAGACACTTCTATTTTTCATCAACCCTTCTCAGCAATCTAAAAAGGCTGAAGTTTCTGTGAAAAAGTTATTAAAAGCGACCAAAATTCAAGAGGATAGAATAGTTGGTTGTAGCTCCATATGGTTATGTAATCATTGAACTCTAATCAGCATATAACAATCTTCTTTTGGCGGCGCAGCCATTTTTCATCCTCATCGTAAATTCAAACGTCTAGTGAATCTCTTTTAACCCGCATAAGAAGCTCTAATCTAACATCTGAGGATAATAAATAATTAGATAAGATGCTATGTCCGCTAATGATATTTTCCCCTTTTGTTTTTCCTCTCGTAACCCATCTCATATATCCACAAGTCCCAATCTGCACAATCAGATTTAAAGAAAGTCCACAGGTCAGTAATTCCTTTTCACCTTCTACTTTCCTGCTCTTCAAGAGTCTTTTTGGGATGTGCCATGGTGAGACTTGCTCCTCTTCGAAAGGATGCAGCACAGTTCCTTAATTGTGCATTTTATCGATCCAAAAAGACCTCTTACCTTTATTCCCATGACAACCTTGTTTTTCAATCTTATACTAAACTTAAGAAATCAATAACTTAAAGGATGATCCAAGTGAAAGTCTTACTCGACGTCGACCGTAAGTATGAAGAAACAAGCGTCACTATTAACTGCATGGAAATGGATGATTCCATTAAAGACATCTTAGATTACTTAAATCAACAAAAGACGGAATTCATCATTGGAAAAAAGGGGGAGGAGCAGCACATTTTAAAGCCGGATCAAGTGCACTACTTTCATTCGGAGGGAGATTCAGTACTGGCTACTACTTCAGAAGGCAGGTTTAAAGTAAAAGAGAAGCTATATGAGCTAGAAGAAACGCTATCACCACGGAAATTTATACGCCTTTCCAAATCTGTGATCGCCAATCTCTATGAAATCAGTCATTTTGAACCTTCCTTTAACGGAACATTATCGGTACATTTTCGTTCTGGAGTAAAAGAGTATGCTTCTAGACACTATGTAGGACGTATTAAAGAAGTCTTACGAATAAACAGGAGGGACAAATAAATGAAAACGTTTCTATTTAGAAGTTTGATCGGTATCTTTTTTGGAGGATTTTTAGCTGTACTAATTACGTATTCGATCATCTTATTTGGCGATCAAACTACGCTTGATTCGAGTCTTTTTGTAAAGAACTCTTTAGGTCACATATTTTGCGGATGGTTATTTTCGGTGACTCCACTTTACTTTGAAATTCGTTCTCTTAAGCTTTCCCAGCAAACTGCCTTGCATTTTGTAACCGTCATGGCCGCATACTTTATTCTGGCTTATGGAATTGGATGGATTCCACAAGGAATAGCCAGCATCTTATTATTCACAGGAGTTGCTCTCGTTCTCTACAGTGTCATTTGGACAGCATTTTATCTCTATTATAAAAACCAAATAAAAAAAATTAACGAGGATCTAAAGCATATTCATTAAAAACTTATTCAAGCTGCTTCTATTAAAAAGCTGCGGCAAGCGTTCAGGAAACTCATCCTGGACGCTTGTTTTATTATCCATCATAATGTAGAGAGTGACATTTCTTCTTCCTGAACCACATTTGGTGTTAGGTTACCTGAAATAATGGGAAGACTATATAAGGAAGTCATTTTGAGAAAGAATCAGAAAAGGAGTGGATAACATGAACAACAGTCATTTTGACAAGATTAAGAACGGGGAAGGTTTCATCGCTGCGCTTGACCAGAGCGGAGGCAGTACGCCAAAGGCATTAGCTGATTACGGTGTACCGGAAGATTCTTATTCAAATGAGGACGAAATGTTCGATTTGGTACACCAGATGCGTACCAGACTTATTACTTCACCTTCCTTCAATTCCGATCAAATTCTAGGGGTCATTCTATTTGAACAAACGATGGACCGCGAAATTGAAGGCAAGTACACGGCCGATTACCTTTCCGATAAAGGGATCGTACCTTTCTTAAAAGTAGATAAAGGCCTGGCCGATCAGGAAACTGGCGTTCAGCTTATGAAGCCTATTCATGATTTAGATGATACGCTGAGCCGTGCTAATGAACGCAATATTTTCGGTACGAAAATGCGTTCTGTCATCCACGAACCGAATACAATCGGTATCAAGGCTGTAGTAGAACAGCAATTTGAGATTGGTAAACAGATTCTGGACTATGATTTAGTCCCGATCATCGAACCGGAAGTTAACATTCACAGTGAGGATAAAGAACAGTCCGAAGAAATCTTAAAAGACGAGATTCTTAAACAGTTGAATGAATTGCGTGAAGATCAAAATGTTATGCTGAAGCTTTCTATTCCAACCAAAGCAAACACATACAAAGAATTGATTGACCACCCACGCGTACTTCGAGTTGTCGCTCTGTCAGGCGGTTATTCCCGCGATGAAGCGAACGAAAAACTGAAAGAAAATCATGGTCTTATTGCAAGCTTCTCCAGAGCGCTTATCGCTGATTTAAATGCCAATCAGTCTGAAGAAGCATTTAATGCATCACTGAAAAGTGCTGTAGATTCCATTCATGACGCTTCTGTTAATAAGAAATAAAGCACATTGAAAGTGTCGGGTTTACTTTTACGTAAACCCGGCACTTTTTTTACGTTTACCAAAAATAAAAATACCATCATTGCTTCCAGGCAATGATGGTGTTAAATGTTTTAGATTATAGCACTTCTTTGTACCTCTGATAATAAGCTTCAACATTGTTAAGCAGCAAAAGCTCTGTGTACAAATAGGTTTTTACATTAAAATCGTTAAAATCAATATTGGTCAGCTCTTGAATTTGTTTAATCCTGTAGTTAAGGGTATTCGGATGTATGAACAACTCACTAGCCGTCTGCTTACCTTTTCCATTGTTCGCAAGGTAGACCTCAAGCGTACGCAGAAGGTCCGTTTGTTTCTCTTTATCATTCTGGATAAGCGTCAACAAATCATCGCTGTAGTAGTCTTCAGAGCTGTTTTTTTCATATAAAGCGGCTAGATAGCGGTAGATGCCAAGCTTGGAAAACTCTCTAGGCATCGTTTCTGGACGAGGGGTAATAAAGTTCGCAATCTCAATTACCTCAAGGGCCTCCAGAAAACTCTTTCGCATATTGGCGAGGATGGTATATTCTTTCCCTACCCCAATAAGGAAGTTGTAAAATTCATCTTCCTTACTATGCTCTTTGATCTCATCAATCAAGAACCTCGCCAGGTTGCGTGAGGAAAACTCTTCCTGTTGAACACCATGAACCACGAGAATCATTTGGAATTCGGTCTTAAGAAAATGAACACTTTTTCTTAAGGAAAAGTCCTGAATAGCTTTTTGCAGATAATCCAGCATGTACTTATACCGGGGAGCCGTAACTGAAAAAACGACAACCGAAAAACGATCCGGGATCGTAAGCTTAGCAAGGGTAGCGTCATGACGAAACTGACTTTCACTATCGTATTCATGGTGGAGAAGTTTCCATAGAAGGTCCTCTCTCCTTCCTTCCTTCGCGTTCATCCGTTCATAAACATCATAGATTAGTTTGCCGAGATGAGGCGTTACCTCTTCTAAAAACGTCAGCTCTTCTTTGGTAAGCAGTTCATCGGACTCCTGAACCCAAATGTACCCCATTGTGTATCCTAAATGTGTGGCGGATATAACAATGCGCTGGTGAAAACCGAGTTCCTCAATCGGTTGAATCCGGATCGGGTCCTGCCGTTTCTCCAGTCTTTGTACAATTCCCTCTTTTTTTAATCGATCAATAATGAAAAGGGGGCATTTTTTTGAGAGAATCGTTTTTTGCTGAGTAAGATCAAATTCCTCAATCGAAGAGCTGTATGAAATCAATTCGAAATTTTTATTTTCGATAATGACTGGCTTACGCAATTTGGAACTGATCAGCTCGGTTGCTTTATGGATATCCTCTACTTGAAGAATTAACTCGTTAATTTCCATCTGAATCCTTACCTTTCCAAGTAGAATGGTTTCACTTATTTATTCTCCATTATAGCGATTTCATCAGGAAATCAAAAGCAAAAGAAAAAAGCTCCCCCGAAAACGGGAGAGCTTTATACTCATTCATTTTAGAATTTTTCTGAGATGGTCTTCGCTTGCATGTGAAGAGCAAGATAATCCGGCCCACCGGCTTTAGAGTCAGTACCAGACATTTTGAATCCTCCGAACGGCTGGTAGCCTACAATCGCACCAGTGCAATTACGGTTGAAGTACAGGTTACCTACGTGGAAATCTTCTTTCGCTTTTTCCAAGTGCTGACGGTTGTCAGAGATAACCGCGCCTGTCAGACCATATTCGGTGTTGTTAGCAATGTCGATGGCTTCATCGAAGTCAGATGCTTTGGTGAAGCAGACCACTGGTCCGAAGATTTCTTCCTGCTGCATACGGGAATTAGGTGCAAGATCAGCGAATACGGTAGGATCGATGAAGTAACCTTTGGAATCATCGCCTTTACCGCCGGTCATTAAGCGACCTTCTTCTTTACCTACTTCCATATAACCCATGATCTTATCATAAGCAGCCTGATCCACGACAGGTCCCATATATACATTGCCTTCAGAGGCATTTCCTACTGTTAGTTCTTTCGTACGTTTTACAACCATATCAAGCAGTTCATCGTAAACATCCTGATGGACTACAGCACGGGAACCGGATGAACATTTCTGTCCGGAGAAACCGAACGCTGATGTGATAATGGCATCTGCTGCCGTTTCAAGGTTCGCCTGATTATCGACGACTACGGTATCTTTACCGCCCATTTCAGCGATAACTTGTTTCAGGTGGTTCTGACCAGCTTGAAGCTCGGCTGCACGCTTGATAATACGTGTACCTACGTCGCGGGAACCAGTGAAGGAGATTAATGCGGTTTTCGGGTGATCGACAAGATAGTCACCTACATCTTTACCGCTTCCTGGTACGTAGTTTAATACGCCTTTTGGAAGACCTGCTTCTTCTAGTACTTCTACGAATTTAGCAGCAATTACCGGGCTGTTACTTGCCGGTTTCATGACTACTGTGCTTCCTGTTACAAGTGGAGCTACCGTAGTACCTGCCATGATCGCAAAAGCAAGGTTCCATGGTGGAATGACTACAGCTACACCAGTAGAAGTATAAACGTAACGGTTTTGCTCGCCTGGACGGCTTTCTACTGGTTTACCGTCTTTCAATTCGATCATCTGGCGACCGTAATATTCAAGGAAATCAATGGCTTCAGCTGTATCGGCATCCGCTTCTTTCCAAGGTTTACCTACTTCGTAAACTAGGTATGCAGAGAATTCATGCTTACGGCGGCGAATAATGCTCGCTGCACGGAATAGTAATTCAGCACGTGCGCGCGCAGACCATTTTCTCCAGCTTTCAAAAGCCTCGGACGCGGACTGAACTGCTTTTTCAGCGATGTCCTGGTTAGCTTTGGAAACAGAGCCTACAAGCTGCTTGGTATTAGCTGGGTTAGTGGATTCGATTTGCTCATCCGTACGAATGCGCTCCCCATCTACTAATAAGTCGTGTTTTTGACCTAGTTCTTCTTTTACTTGTTTTAGTGCCTCTTCAAATGCTTTTACATTTTCCTCTTTTGAGAAATCTGTGAATGGTTCGTGTTTGTATGGTGTGACCATGATAAAAACTCCCTTCAAAAAATTAAATTATTTACTAAAGATTCCTTTTATAGCAAAGGCAATGTTGGCAGGCCTTTCTGCTAAGCGCCTCATAAAGTATCCATACCAGTCTTCTCCATAAGGAAGATAGACCCGTACGGTGTACCCTTCATCTTTCAAATCTTTCTGCAACTGGTTTCGCATGCCGTAGAGCATTTGAAACTCAAATTGATCTCTGGAAATTCCATGTTCTTCAGCTAATTTCTTTGTATAGTCGATGATCGCATCATCGTGACTTCCAACAGCTGTGTAGTGACCATTCAGAAGATTCGTTTTAATCAACCGTTTTAAGTTCTCATCTACTGATTCCTTCTCTGTAAAGGCTACTTTCCCTGACTCCTTGTAAGCACCCTTCACTAAACGAAGGTAAGGGGCATAAGGCTGAAGCTCCTTTAAATCTTCCTCTGTACAGTAGAGATACGATTGAAGCACGGTTCCGAGATTGTCATATTTCGCCTTCAAGGTTTTATACATATCAAGGGTGGCCTGGCACCTTGAAGAGTCTTCCATATCAATCGTTACCGTTATACCGTGTTTCTTGGCTTCTTCCAGGATATCCTCCATGTTTTCCTTAACAAGCTGCTCACTGATATCCATCCCCAGTGAGGTTAATTTCAAGGAAACTTCAGAGTTCAATTGATTATGAGCAATGGACTGGATTGTTTCGATACATTCCTGCTTACGTTCTTTTGCTTCCAATTCGGAATTAACGAACTCACCCAGGTGATCCACTGTAACTTCCAATCCTTCCTCGTTAAGCTGCTCAATCAAAGGAATTGCCTGCGAGAATTTCTCTCCGCCTACAATCTTGTCAGCCCCAAATCTTGATCCATATCGTTTTGCTAAGCGGTCTAATACCTTGTTGTTTGACAGGTATAAGAAAAAGTTCTTACTTATGGCTTCCAAGACCACCACACTCCTTCAATCCTCTATTTCATGTTTATGTGGAGTTTGTTTTCGATGGAATTCAAACAATTTCATCTGTTAAGAAAATTATAACGATTAATGGGTTGGAGCATCAACGTGCTCCAACCACAATCTTTACCACCTTGTTTTATGGTATCCCCACAATGTCGAATCAAATTTTCCTATTTTGGGCGATTGTATTTAACTATTATTTCAATATATCAAACGTACTAGCAGGTGTTCCCACTTAGACATAGGATGAAACCATTTCCATTCTTTTCTTTTATTTCCAATAGGCTGGTTTTCCGTAGCTCTGATACAAATCTGCTTCAAAGCTGCGGGTAACCGCTTTATTTTTCTGGTACAGCGGTCCTTTCTCAATACCTTCTAAGGTTAAGGATACCTGGATTTGATCCTCGCTCCAATTAGCTTCCTCAATCCAATCTGGGGAAATAAGCGTAAATGCATGGGTTGACCAGCTGCCTGTGCTAACTACAAAATAACGGATGATCCATGTTTCTTCTTCTATTAAAACATCTGTGATATAACCGGCATGTTCCTCACCCGCAAATACATCCGCGTGACTGAAGACGCCTTTCATATGGTTGACACTTATTAAATGATTAGATCGATCCGGCGTACTGACGGCTGTCTGCTGGCTTGCTGCTTCTGATTCGGAATCGAGCGGTGTATCCTGCTCACCCCATACGCTTTCACCAGCCCAGTACTGACTCCAGTTAAAACGGTCAGCAAACTCAGCTTCTTTTTCTGGATCCAATTCTTTCTCATCGCGTAAGCCGGCTCCTTCCCGCAAGTCTTCACGAGTATGATTAACTTCAATAACTTTCTTATCGAAATCAATCCGGCTAATTGCTGAAGGTGATAAGTAGATGATTTGATCAGGGAACCATTTCTCGGATGCAATGGTCAAATAACGGATTGTATAATTCTCATCATCAAGATATAAATCTTTAATTTTTCCCATTTCTCCATCTTGAGCTACGAGTGTCAGTTTTTCTAAACTAGTAGCATTCAAAAACATAGTTATTCACCTCTTAGTAGAATTTGTTTCTTATTAGACAATTCCCACTCTACTAAAAAGATTAAACGGGAAAATAGTGATTTTTGTTATATTAAAATAACCCTAGAAAGTTTTTTATACTTTCCAGGGCACTTTAGTAAACATAGATTCAGCTTCCAACGACAGCTTTTCGTAAATGGTCGGCAAACGCTAGCAGCTTGTCCATATCCGATACATCTTCTTCGAATAAAGGTACTTCTACTAATTCCTGCTCCGAGAAACTTTCCTTGATCTGTTTCAGATAGATCTGTTCCTGTTGTCTTCTCCGCTCTAAGAACGTGCCATCAGCGTGCGAGGGAAGGACTTTATTTATAATTAGTGTCCGAATGGGAAGGTCATGCTGGGCAAGCTGTTTGATCGCTTGCTTCGTTTCTAAAATAGGCAGGCGCTCGGGGATCAGCACAAAAATAAAACCCGTCTGCTTCTCGTCGAGAATGATTTCACGTACAGCTGCAAATTTCTCTTTTCGTTTTTGTAAAATAGTAAAAATCGGATCCTCTACGGGTTCGCCGTCATTAAGCAGTTCGGTATAGTTCTGGTTCGTTTTTCGCCGGCGTTCCAGCATGCCGTCGATCCAGACAGACATCAGCTCAGGCAGGGAGAGCAGCCGCACTGTGTGACCGGTTGGAGCCGTATCGAACACGATTTTATCAAAGTTCGGTGCTTCATCTAGAATGATCGAAATCAATCGGTCGAACAAGGCAGCTTCATCTGCTCCCGGCGAAGCACTAGCCATGTCGATCTGACGATGCACTTCCTCCACCATTTTGGATTTGACCAGTCCTTCCAGATTTTCTTTTACTTCCTGAATGTAGCGCTTTGATTCCTTCTCCGCATCCACTTCCATTCCCCACAAATTAGCGTCAAGTTTTGTTTTCTCATGCTCCAGCTTTTCATGGAATATATCACCGAGATTATGAGCAGGGTCTGTGGAAACAACTAGCGTTTGATACCCTTCTCTGGCAAATGCAGCTGCCATCGCAGCCGAGGACGTAGATTTACCGACGCCTCCCTTACCACCGACAAATACGATTTTATTTCCCTGTAGGTGATTCATAGATTATCTCTCCCTTTCTTTTCTCTCTCAGCAGCAGCGTATTCCATCGAGCGGTGATTTCTCCATTCCCATCCGCAAATGCCAATCGTGGAATTTTTCGATAATGTAAGGATACAGTTCCAACGTATAATAGAAAGCAGGGTTCGGGATCCCGAGCATGTCTGAATAGACCAGTAGCATAAATAAGTCATCTTCATCTCTCAGTTCTCTGGCAATTTCCTGCTTGTGAGGAAGACTGAGCACTTCATCGTACCACTCAATAAGATTCTTCAATGAAAATTTTTTATCCATTCATTACCCTCCTGTTTCAGCTTGCAGTTCTCGCTTATAGGCTTCATGATCTTCAACGAGTTTTCCATTTATAAAAATAGCATTATATTTCATGTGAAAAAGAATGTACTTCCCGGCTTTTACTAGAGAGAGATGCTGCTCCTTCACTTGTTTTAGAAAATAGAGGAAGATGGCCAGCGTATTTCTAGGGTCGAGAAATGTAATCTGCACAAGGTCGCCGTATTCACGTTCTGTTTCCTGATATAGTCTTCCTAAGGCTTCCCTGTCCTTTTCATGATGTTTGAATTCATCCTGCATATGAATCAATCCATCACGGTCACTGCAAATCCCTCCGCAACATCCCATCCCGACTTCCTGCTCTGGACGAATAATCATGACTTCCACCATTATATAGTCCTCCTTTTTATACCCTCTAAACTCCTTGTTAGTTTTACAGTAAAGCTCCCGTTTGTTGAAGACTTGATTTCGAGATAATTGGGTCCTTTACATTAAATGGAGGAGGGCTGGTGGGGAAATAACTCGCTTTCCTATGGGGGAACGGTGAGCTTCCTCGCTCGTTACACTCCCTGCGGGATCTCACCTAGTTCCTACTCCCATGGGAGTCTCGCCATTTCCCCACCAACCCAACTCTAATATTGTGAACGGACCCTTCCAGAAGAGAAAGATTCTCCTACTTTATCGGGATTAAATCCTTTTATGATAGGCTATTGCGGGGCGTTACATCCTGAAAATAGGCACAAAACCACATGATCTAATTCCTCATTACGCAGGTGATGTATGAAGTGGTTTCGAACTTCTGACTGGGCAAGGTCTGGAGGGGGACGATGTAGACTCC
This sequence comes from Halobacillus sp., assembly GCF_049282395.1. NCBI lineage: Bacteria > Bacillati > Bacillota > Bacilli > Caryophanales > Bacillaceae > Halobacillus > Halobacillus sp. The sequence continues at coordinate 9,839 of NZ_JBAPTY010000302.1, forward strand.
TGTGGGATAAACATGATCGGTGAGACCCCGGAAGTCGAAGACTGAGGAGGCTCAGCACATGCCCACGGAAAGCGAAATCGTCCCCCGAAGGACCTACAGACTAACCCGATATCTCGAAAC
>NZ_JBAPTY010000303.1:0-8113 GCF_049282395.1 Halobacillus sp.
GTGGTACATTTTGTTTATTAAAACCAAAGGATCATATAAATGGAAGTAAATAACTCCCCATATTACAACTTTTCAGATAAAGAGCTAGTAGGATATTACTTGTCTATACTTACCAATATCTCTTCAGGTAAACTTTCAAATGCAATGTTCCATGAGAGTGATTATTTAGAAAACATTGCCGCTAAACGTGGTTTATATTTCACCTATAAAGAAAATATTTGGTTATCATCCAAAAATCATCCCATTCTCATAACAGTCAGTAAATAAAATATGAATTACTAACTTAGGTAACTTCTAAACCTTGCTTATCGCATTCTTATTTCCCCTCACTCATTTGTTTCATGTATTTTACAACGGTTTCAATCATTCCTTGCAATTCCCCTAACCCGCCTTTCGGCAAAAATGATGAACTCTAAACTTGCGTTCACACACATCTTTGACTTTCAGATGTTAAAAGTAGTTGATAGTAAAATTTATTCTTCATTCTCTATGTGAACTGAGCAACCCAATATAAGAATTCCTTTTCTTTACTTGTCAATTCCCGTCCCAACTCTTTATTAAAATCTTCGACAAAACTTTCACAAAAAAGAGCTAACTCCACTCATATTTCCTCCACTAATTAGACTTCAAATAATAATTTATGGTGAGTTCCATATCCTTATTCTTTAACTTATTTTAGGTATATCCAACTACATTACAGGACACTTCATAACCACTTTTCTACTACACACATTAATTTTTCACTAATTTCTACTTAGATATTTCGATATAAATTACATATCCTGTACATAATAACAATACAAAAAATGGGGGTGAGTATAATTTTTTTCAATTTTATTGTTGGATTTATTATTCCTTGGTCAATTGCTATTCTAATGTGTCGTCGCGTTCCGATCTTATTTTTTACTGTTGTTCCTTTTATATCCTTTATATCGATCACCTGTAATCAAATTGGAATGGCTCTGGGATTTTGGACCCTATATCCACAGACAGATTTATTAATTTTCAACTCTATCAATATCGATCTAGGTTTTAATCCAGCCTCTGCTCTGATATTCACTTACATGATTTACTTTCGGAAATGGAAGCGATGGATCGTGTACCTTGTATTTATATTACTTTTAAACGGGGCAGAAATGACAGCTCTGTTTTTTGATAAAGTGGCGTACGGTCATGGATGGAATATGGCCTTTACTTTTATTACTTATGTAATTGGGTTAATATTTTTAGATTTTTATTTCACTTTATTTAAAAAATCAATTCACCGATTTCCCTTGTAATTAAGAGCATTATCTCTAAATCAATTCTTCAACAATCTTGCCCTATACTTGAAGACTCATTTTAAAGATAACCGTCCCTTTATAGCAATTATTTCAAAAGCCATTTGCCACATATGCATCTTTTATAATAAAAGAAAAGCCTTTCAAAAGTTTATGAACTCTTGAGAGGCCAGTAGATTTAGCAAATGATTTAAAAAAACAGTCAAATTGTTCTCAAACCCTATGTTGAAAGGATTTTGGGCGCTATCACATCATGCCGCCCATGTGTTCACCTAATTAAATAAGGGATAACTAAGCTTTTTTAATTGAGATTGAGAACCTCTTGAAGCTCGATCTGATTTTATTCTCCAGGAAAAGATGATTAAAAGTAAATAGAAGTAAGTCATTATGGATGTCATTTAATTTGTTACAGCAACTCTTCAAAGATAAACCATTATTTAATGTATAGTGCAAAATCAAGGTACACAACATTACAAATGTCTAAGACCAAAATTACATAGAAAATTACAATTTATATTAAAAATTATATATAGTATATATAATATAATTTGATAACAAAGAACTATTGGGAAGAATTCTTGAATTGCATTAACCTCGTCTTATGCCCCTTAATCCCTACATGAGCAGAAACTGTAAAACCATCCATACGCAGGCTTTCAAATCCCTCCATATTTTGTACTGATCTATAACTTCTACCATCTCTTCTGGGTACTAATCATTTCAGAAGGGGGTTCCATTAGCTTCATTATCATCAAGCTCAAATTCAATTGAACGAATAACTAAATCAAGCTTTTCATCTAGAGTTAATGCTTCCCACTCTTCTATTTTTTTCTTGTGGATCTTCGGAACCATATGATACTTTCTCTTCTTCACTATACGTGTCAGAGTAGGGAGCTACTAGGAAGCTAATTCGTTCGTCATTTTTCTAAAAAATTAGTTATAAAAATTTACTCATAATGAACCAAAAAAATCATTTGGTCCACTTTCTCTAAAAAACAAAAGAAATGACGCAGCCTCTCTCTGGATGAGAAACTGCGCCATTCCGGCACTTTGTATGGATGATTCCGATTGGGCTCGAACCAACGACTTCCACCCTGTCAAGGTGGCGCTCTCCCAGCTGAGCTACGGAATCGTATGTAATAAGATGTCGTCTGACAACTAATAATATACAACGTAACCGAATTCGTGTCAACAGAATTTTAAATTTTTGTGAAGAACGTGTAAATATCCTCAAAATATCCTATTTATCAAGCGCTTTCTTCGTCTTCTCTACTTTTTACATAATTATATGATAAAATAGTTATGGTACGTTTATGTACAGAAGGCAGAGGGAATTCTGATAGGAGCTTATTTGCATGTTAGGAGGTAATCGGATTGGGTAGAAAAGGATCCATGACTGAATATACGATTAATAGTAGCTATCTAGATGAAGAAATGACACTAAAAGTGTACACCCCAGAAAATTTCTCCCCCTTGTATAAGTACCATTTCTGTATTATGCAAGATGGTAACGATTATTTCCAGCTGGGACGTGCGGCTACGCTTAGTGATGAGCTGCACGGTGAAGGAAAGATTGAGAATACCATTTTTATCGGTATTCATTATAGGGACAAGTACGATCGACAGGATAAATATCATCCGGACGGGAAGAAACAAGCGGAATATGTGAATTTCCTCATCCGCGAAGTGGTTCCGTTCCTTGATGAAGAGCTGCCGGGTTATCATATGGGCAGTGGTCGGACGCTTGTCGGGGATTCGCTTGCTGGAACGGTTTCGTTCATGACAGCGGTGAAGTTTCCGAATGTTTTTGGCAATGTGATTATGCAGAGCCCTTATGTGGATGAACACGTGTTTGAAGTGATTAAGTCATCAAAAGATATGTCTTCCTTAACGATTTACCATACGATTGGTGATCAGGAGTATGATGTGGAGACCACGGAAGGTGCCAGGAAGAACTTCCTGCAGCCGAACCGTGACTTAAACAACTACTTGACCGGACGTCCGTGCAGCTATACGTTCCACGAGCTTGAAGGCGATCATACTTGGGGCACGTGGCAGAAGGATTTCAAACGAGCTTTATTAACCATTTTTGGTGAATAAAAGAATTGAAATAAGAATCAGGAGGGGTATTTTCCATGAGATACGGTATTGCAGTATTTCCATCAAAAAAAGTACAAGATGTCGCGAATTCCTATCGTAAACGCTATGACCCGCACTATGCTTTGATTCCGCCACACATTACAGTCAAAGAACCATTCGAAGCGGAAGAAAGTGAGATCGAGGAAAAAATCATTCCTGAATTAAAAGAAATTGCGAAGAATACCGAGCCTTTTTCTTACGGCATCTACAAAGTGAGTTCCTTTTCTCCGGTAACGAATACGATTTACTTGAAAGTAGAGCCCTCTGAGGAGATTTTCGCTTTGAATGATAACCTTCATACAGGCAGCCTGCCGGATAAAAAAGATTTTAAATTCGTTCCTCACATTACGATTGCCCAGAAGCTTTCAGATGATGAGTTCTTCGATGTATACGGCAGCTTAAGCATGAACAAATTCGACATTCAGGATAACGTTGGCCGCTTCCAGCTTCTTTATCAGCTGGAGAACGGCGCCTGGAGTGTGTATGAAACCTTCCGTCTCGGGGAGGGGTAAGCACATGGAGATCAGACAGGTTGGAAGTCCACAAGAGAAAGACGACGCGTTTCACGTAAGACGCGTCGTTTTTGTTGATGAACAGAACGTACCTGAGGATTTAGAAATCGATGAATACGATGAGACGGCTGTTCACCTTGTAGGCTACGAACACGGTGAGCCCATTGCTGCGGCTCGTCTGCGGTTTGTCGGTGATTACGGAAAGCTTGAACGTATCTGCGTGAAGCGCCCGTACCGGGGCAAGCGGTATGGCAAAGAGATGATTATGTTTATGGAATCCCTCATTGAAGATCATGCGTATCAAGCCTCCAAGCTGAATGCGCAGACGCATGCGGAAGCTTTCTATCAATCATTAGGCTATGAGACCGTTTCCGACGAATTTATGGATGCAGGTATCCCGCACGTCACGATGACAAAAACATTATAAAACGAAAAAAACTGTCGATCCACTCGGATCGGCAGTTTTTTTCGTTTAGGTCCTCTCCTTTTTGTCCACAATGAAGAATAAACAATTTTACGAGGACTGTGATCATAAATGGATTATCTTCAAATAACGGTTGAAACCTTATTCGGCTTTACAGCCTTATTTATTCTCACCAAAGTACTAGGAAAAACACAAATCACCCAAATTACCGCGTTTGACTTTATCGCTGCCCTCGTACTCGGAGAGCTTGTGGGTAATGCGCTTTATGATAAAGAAGTCGGCATTCTTCAAATTGGTTTTGCCGTACTTTTGTGGGGCGTTCTCATCTATGTTACTGAAATTATCACAGAAAAATATAAATCGACCCGCGGGCTGCTGGAGGGCCGCCCTTCCCTGATCATTTACAAAGGCGACATCGACCGTAATCAGCTGAAGAAAAGTAAGCTGGATATCAATCAATTACAGCATCTGCTGCGGTCGAAGGACGTATTTTCGGTGCAGGAAGTGCAGTATGCCGTGCTTGAAACGGACGGAACCGTATCCGTATTAAAAGCGTCGCAATATCAAAATGTAACCCGGGGGGACATGAACCTGTCGCCACAAGCTGTTCCACTTCCACGTACGTTGATCAGTGATGGTGAAGTCATTTGGGACAACTTAAAAGAAATCAGTCAGGACGAAGCCTGGCTGAAACGTCAGCTGCAGTCGCAGAATTTCAACTCACCGGAGGACGTCCTTTACGCTGAATATAAAGAAGGCGAGCCGCAGCTATTTTTGATCGGCTTCTAGCCCAGTAAAAACGAAACGATGGTCCTGAATCTGATGGACCGCCCTTCCCTGCTTCACTAAAGCAATCGCATACGCCGTAACGGCCGTCCGGTACAATAACCACTGGGACAGCTGAGGAGCTTTTACATGATAGCGATCACACATGGTCGCGACAAGCTCTTCATGGCTGATCCCTTTTTCGTGTGCCTGAATAACGTTTTCCATCGTATCCAGGATATCTTCGTGATAATCGATATTGGTTTGAATGGTAGCCGACGCGTCCTCTTCCAGCTCTCCGTGGCCAGGTACATAGCCGTCGCACGAAATGGTCAGTAATCGGTTCAGGCTTTTGAGTGTTCGATCAGCATCGGAATTGTAAGGAATTTTATGTTTATGTAAAGTATCGACTCCAAAATAACTGTCCGCTGCGTAAAGAATACCGTGAGCGCGAAGAGCAAGCTGGTGGTAGCTGTGGCCCGGCAGAAGGTAGGTCTTTCCTTCAATGGCTCCGGCCTGAAACATCCCCTCCTCGATCACTTCATCAATGGTAATCGCGGGACCCTGCAGAAACTTATTCTGCAGCTCTTCTAACGGATCATTGCCTCCGAACAGATACAGCGGTTCAAGACCCGGGTACTTCAGCACGGCTTCTTCAAAGGCGGGGGCGATCGTATAGACATCGTAATTCTGCTGGATATAAGCCGCTCCACCGTAATGATCGGCGTGAGCATGCGTAATAAAAAGGTGCGTCAATGGAAGCTCGCGTTCGTTCAGCTCCTTGAGCACCTTCTTTATAGAGGAACGGTCCAGGCCGGCATCAATCAGCAGGCCGTCTGTTCCTTTATGAATGTATCCGATATTCACGGAACCGCTATAGTAATAGCAGTGTTCATTGATGGAATGAAAAGACACAAGATCAACTCCTTTAGCTTTTCTAAATACTTTCGCTAAAGTGTTTCCCTTTTCCTGTTACATCGGAATATACTTTTTCATGAGCTGGCTTCCATGGATTCTTCACGGCATGCATATCCTTAGAGGTAAAAAGCTTGCGGCTCATTTCCTGATATTCGAGACGGTCCTCTTCCCGCGACTGCTCATGCTGCTTTAATCGGTTATCGAGCGTCGTTTTAAAAATTTGTTCCAGCATAAAAGGAGAGCGTTCGGTCTGGATCGTACGATCATGATAATCCTTATATTGATAATGATTAACCGGCAATATATATCCCATCTATAACTCCTCCTCGTCTATATACCCATACCCTTTTTCCGAACCTGATATACCTCCCTTACGCATCCTTTATTCAAAAAACCGTTCGACTTTACCCATCTGCTTATTCAAGAAGCGTTCCATATCCGTCATCCGTTTGGAAAACCGGCGGTCCCAGGCTTGAATGTCCTGATCCCAGCCCTGGAACTTCTTCTCAGGCTGTTTAATGATTCCATAGTTTTTCGACGTTTCCTCATTGATTTCCTGTAAAACTTCAAATATTGTTTTATCTTTTTTCTCACTCATGAGAGCTTTTCACTCCATTTATAGAAAATGGATTGTAAACCGGCGATGGCCAGGATGAGCACCAGAAAATATCCAAAAGGAATATAATAATATAGAAGAAAATTAATGAGTGCCGACCAGACACCGACACACCACTGACAGCTCAGCCCCTCCCCGATCCAGCCATTGGGTATTTCCCATTCTTCCTTTTCTCCACTTTTCACCTCGACCACTTTTGTATGGAAAAAAGGTTTTCTCAGCCACTCCATAATGAAATCATCTACAATCAGCCTTGTCAGCCGAAAGCTCGCAAGCCCCAGCAATAATAGTTCCAACCATGTTATACTCTCCATTCCTTAATCTCCCCTTTCAAAATCATGGCATTTGTAAATCTCTGTATTCCTTAATTTATTCAACGAACCCCTTAATCTGTACAGCCGTTTTCGATTACTTTGTGTTTCGAAAAATGCAAGACAGAAAAAGACGCTGTACCCTCGGCTGCAGTACGTTCACCGTGAACACCTAGAACCTGAGTCTTCCACTAACATGCTCAATTATGGAAGAACTTTTGATCAACCACAGCGATTAACGCAACTGAAACCATAAAGAAAAAGCCACTACGCTGCTCTGTAGTGGCTGATGAACTATTCAGTTAAATCCAGGAAAATCCGCCCCGGCTGCTGGAAGACTCATCGTGGCGATCTTTTGATTCACCAGCTACCTCATCTTTTCTACGTCGGCCTCCGAAAAACGGATCTACACGGTCATTACGGTCATGGTGTTCTTTACGCTGAGGCTCAATAAATACGTTTTCAGCTTCAATAACAAGGTCTTTCACACGAATGACCTTTTTCTTCTCAGACATGCTATTCATCTCCTTATTCGAATTCATTGTTACTCTATGCGTTTGTCATCCTGGAGTATGGTCTAATGCCCATATTTGATAAAAAAGTTACAGAATTCAGGAAATATGACAAATGCCCACACCCTCAATGGGTCAAAACATATTCTAGTAAAGACAATACGTCAATTCGTATGGAAAGGGGAAAATAAATATGAGTTGTGGTAAAAAATTCGATAGTGGCTCTTGTGTCATTGATATCCTTAAAGATATCGTTGATGCTCAAAATGATGTCATCCACGAATGCATGACGAGCTGTGAACAATCCATCGCTGATCTTTTAGGGGACACAGGCGGAGGTTCTGGATTCGATACGGTTCCAGTTATCCTTTACTGTAAAGAGGGGTGCAAACCTTTCAAAGGATACGGTTCAAAAAGAAGCGGAGACGAATGCGAAATTAAAGGGAGCTTCTTCTTCCGTGTTAAATCTGTGGATGACGACGGATGTGCAGTAGTTGAGCTATTGTTCGCCGACCATCATCACGGAAATGTAGGGGGAACAGACGAATCATCTGATGGATACCATCATCATCATAGATTTGATCCGAACTCTCCTGCTGACCAAAGCTGCAGAAACCTGCGCGCTTCCGGCATCTG
>NZ_JBAPTY010000304.1:0-9008 GCF_049282395.1 Halobacillus sp.
TAACAGAAGAGGCTGTTTATTAAAACATTTGATAGCCATTTTTCCTTAACCAGCGGATAACAAGACCAGCGACAATGGTACCAGCTAAACCGCTCGCTAAAATCAATATATCAACTATTTGTAAATTTACTAACTTTGCAAACACAGTCGGAAAAGAAGTGGTTGGTTGTGAAAAGTACTCTGTCCAGGGAAAGTCGTCGACGATAAACAGAACGATTACTGGATAAACGAATGACATGACCCACGAGGACCGTAAAAGCATGTTCAAAAGGAAAGATATCCCAAAAAACAATACAAAAAACAATACAATAGAAACAAAAAACTGTATGATGTTCAATGAAGTTCCCCCTAAACTTACACTTGCCTAATTATCTCCAAAACTCATTCTATAACTGATAATAGTAAAGCGCAAGCGCTCTATATAAGCTAAGAAAAAAGCAAAGGCAACGATCTGCCTTTGCTTCTTGAACAAATGATTCACAACATTATTGGAAAAAGTTCAGCTTACCTTTCTTCAGAACAAGACCAGGACCGCCAAGTTTAAGAAGATAGCGATTATCAATTACCTTCTTCATAGCAGAAGCAGACCAGCCGAAGAGTTTCTTGTCGTTAAACACTACACCAATAGCATCTTTGTGACCTAGAGAAGCGACAGTACCTTTAAGGTCTGGAGTGAAAGGCTCCAAGTGATTATCCCCTTTTACAAGCTTGGTAAGGTTGTCTGCTGTCTGCTCAGCCATTTGAATAGCAATTTGAGCTGTTGGCGGATATGGGCGTTCTGTTTCTTCGTTAATAAGCAAAGCACAGTCACCTACGATAAATACATCGTCATGTCCTGCAGGGCGCAAATCGTCACTCACAGGAGTACGTCCCCTGTTAGACTCAAATCCCGCTTGTTCGACCAAGCTGTTTCCGCGTACGCCGGCGGCCCAAACAACTGTGTTAGTAGGAATTTCTTCACGTTGTTCATCTTTTTCAAAAACCAGTTTATTTTCAGTAACTTCTTTAATCATAGCACCGATTTTGAATTCGACTCCACGGCCCTCTAGAGAGTTCATGGCATATTCAACCAGCTCAGGGTCGAAACCTGGCAAGGCTGACGGAGCAGCTTCCACATTAATGATACGTACCTTTTCCCGAGGAATATCATATTCCCGGCATAGCTGAGGAACGCGGTTCGCAAGTTCACCAACAAATTCAATCCCAGTGAAGCCAGCTCCACCTACGACAAGATTTAAACGCTCTTGCTTTTTATCAGCTTCGTTATTGTATTTAGCAAAGTTGTACTCGATATGCTGACGAATCAAACGAGCGCTGTTAATGCTTCCAATCGTGAAAGCATGCTCTTTTAAGCCTGGGATTCCAAATGTAGCTGCTTCGTAACCCAAACCAATGACTAGATAATCGTACATTAAATCGCCGTTTTCGAGCATAACTCGTTTTTCGGATGGCTTAATTTCCGTTACCGTATCCTGTACAAAGTTAATTTTACTTGTATTGATAACGTCTTTAATAGGAATACGTGTATGATCATGGTGAAGGGTACCTGCAGCATTTTCATGCAGCCATGTAGTTTGGTAATGGTAGCTGTGCTTGTTCACCAATGTAACGTTTGCTTCATTTACACCTAAACTTTTTTGAAGTTTAACCGCTGTAATAATACCTCCATATCCTGCACCGAGGATGACTATGTTAGGATTTTTCATGAATAATCACTTCCATCTCGTAATATTTTATTTATCCGCTGAGTGTTCTTTGTGACTACTTTCACACATAATATTATAAAAAAATGTCGTTATTCTAATATGTTTGTCACAAATTCGGTAACTAGTGTCTAGTCTCATATTAGACTTTTTTATTTTCATTTTCAACCCATAATCCCTTTATCAAAATAATGGAATTATTACGTGTTATTGTAAAGGGTTTCAAGAGGGCTGTTTCCCATTCAAAAATGATTTGTGATAGAATGTACATTAGTGACATTTTTCAACAGGAGGTAAATTATGAGTGATAAGATATATGATATAACGGTCATTGGTGCTGGCCCCGTCGGCTTATTCACCGCTTTTTACGGTGGTATGCGTCAAGCCAGTGTCAAAATCATCGAGAGTCTTCCTCATCTTGGCGGCCAGCTCACTGCATTATATCCTGAAAAATATATTTTCGATGTAGCGGGCTTTCCAAGAGTCCGTGCTCAGGAGCTGGTTGATAACCTTGAAGAGCAGGCAATGGCGTTTGACCCAACTATTGCATTGGAACAGTCGGTTGAATCAGTCGAACGTGTAGAAGATGATGTTCTTAAACTAACCACTAACAAGGAAGTACATTATACAAAGACCCTGATTGTTACAGCAGGAAATGGGGCCTTCCAGCCGCGCAAGCTTAAAATTGAAGGCACTGATAAATATGAAGATACCAATTTACATTATCATGTTAATGATATGAATAAATTTGCCGGTAAGAATGTCATGATCTGTGGCGGCGGCGACTCCGCTGTAGACTGGGCTCTTATGCTCGAACCTATTGCAAACCAGGTGACACTGGTACACAGAAGGGATAAATTCAGAGCTCACGAACATAGTGTAGCCCAATTGGAGAACTCTAATGTGAAATTAATGACTCCTTTTGCGCCAGAAAAAATGATTGGTGAAGAACGAATAGAACAAGTTGAATTACATGAAGTCAAAGGTGATCGTGTAGAAACGATTGATGTGGATGATGTCATCGTCAACTACGGCTTCATATCATCCTTAGGTCCGATTAAGGACTGGGAACTTGAAATTGATAAAAATAGCATTGTTGTGAATTCTAAGATGGAAACCAATATAAAAGGGATTTATGCAGCCGGTGATATTTGTACGTATCCCGGTAAAGTCAAATTAATTGCCTCCGGTTTTGGAGAAGGACCGACAGCTGTCAATAATGCAAAAGCTTATATAGATCCGGGCGCACGTGTACAGCCCAAACATTCTACGAGCATGTTTTCGTAAGACATTAAAAGGAGACCCTTCCGGGTCTCCTTTTTTATGGTTCATTTTGAGCTGCTCGATCTTCACGATTCTTGATTGCTATATCTTTGACATGCTGGGAAACCTGAATTCCTCCGATCACGTAAATAAAGGTTAAAATTAAGTTCTGAACATTCATATCTATAGTCCCAAGACGTAAATACTGAAGCATGGTAACCCCGAGCGTTATAAAAAAACCAATAATAATGGCACTAATTCTGTATTCATTCATCGACAAACAGTCTCGTAATGCCTGCTTCATTTTAGTGCTCTCCTCTCCAAATAGATGGTTTACTTTCATGTATATGGAGAGAGGAACAAAAAAATTATCACATAAAAGAACCTGCCTTTTAGGACGTACAGCTATCGCTCAAGAAGAGCTTTTTGGCGAAATCAAAATGTACATATAAAAAACATCAACCACCTTTAACTATAAGCAAAATAACATTTTCCCCTCAGGACATAAAAATAGCTTGTAGAAAAGCCAGGCGGTTTCTCTACAAGCTGTGAACTTCCTTATAAGGAAAGTTTTCAATTTTTATTTAATTGCTTAGCAATTAGGGTCAGGACTTCCTGCGTTTGTCGCTGTCTTAAAGGAAGACCCGCACCCACAGGATACGATGGCATTCGGATTATCAATGGTAAATCCTCCACCCATCATGTTCTGTTTAAAATCTATAGTTGTACCTTCAATAATAGCAGCATCTTGTCGGTTAATCACAACAGGAATCCCGTTTGATTCTTCTGTAAGATCCAGTTCTTCATTAATTTCATCTTCGAAGCCCATGGCATATGATAATCCACTGCAGCCTCCACCTTTTACACCAAAACGAAGACGTACATTATTAGAATCTTCTTCTTTCAACATTTCCTTTATTTGGTGACTTGCCGCTTCTGTAATATTTAGAATCATCCTGAGCCACTCCTTTCTTTCTTAATGCTAGTATACTAACCACTGTCATAATTATCAAATGGATGAAATGTCAGTCGTTCACTTTCTAAATAATGTTTGAATAGTGTTTACACGGAGAATAAGCATTAGAGATATTGAATTTAGAAAGTAGGACAACTATGGTTTCCACCTTAATTACCCATGTTCCATCTACAACTTTACATCTGCTTGCAGGTGCTTTTATTATGTTTGCTTTTTTTGGTAAAAAAGAATATACAATTAAGCAGCGCGCTCTAATTATGAGTCTGGGATTTATCGTTCTGATCCCGGATATACCTAAGTTTCTTGGTACTACAGCTTTCCACTCCCTGATTGGCCTGCCATTTTTATCCTTATTACTCGCTATTCTTATTCAAAAATGGACTAGGACAAAGTACTGGTATAGTTTATTAGCAACGTTTACTACTTTTATGGGAGGTGCGCTGCTCATTGATTGGATTGGAAATGGTTCCCGCCTTTTTTCTCCACTTTCAAATAAGAATTATGCATTTACACTGCTCAAACAAGAGCTGCTATTAATATTACTTATGACTGCCGTATTACTTATCGTATTAAAAACAAGCAATAAATTGGTTCTTACGGCCGGGTTGCTCGTTGCCCTGAGTTTCTTATCCTTAAAAGCTTATGGAAAATTAGAATTACAAAGCTATTTACGAAATCAGGTTCAAACCGCGCCTATAGAGTGGATAGACGTTGAACCACACGGGCTTCTGGGAAACCAGTGGGAATTCGTCGTAATGGCTCACGATAAAAAGATCCGAGGCACAGCCTCCTTGCTTGGAAGCGATGTGAACATCACAAGCCGGATGAAATGACCCTTAGACATCTAGACGCCCGGCTATATTAGAGTCTCGTCATTTCCCCACCAACCCAGCCGAGTGAGAATAACGGACGCTTTTATAAGAGATAATGCTCTCCTTCTTAATAGATATTAAATGCTTTTATGACAGGCTATTTCACATCGTTATAGCATGAAAATAGCCTTATGAACACTTGCTATTTTCTCATCAACCCGTCGATGTCTTAAATGGTTTCGAGTTTCTGATTCGGCCAGGTCCGGAGGGGGACGATGAAGACTCCTAGGTTAAAAGCGGAAGCACCTTGGTCAGCGTCTGGACTGAGCTGGCGGAGATAAAGGAAACACGAAGAGCGTAGCGATTCGATGTTGACTTATCGTACAGAAGTGAGGGAAGTCTCACTAGACGCTAGGTGCTGGAGCTGGATAGCTCTCCTTGTGGTTTATGTTCTGATTTTCGAGTACGACTAAAGTAGTGTAAGAATGGGATGAACATGATCGGTAAGATCCCGGAAGGCGAAGCCTGAGGAAGCTTACCACATGCCCACGGAAAGCGAAATCGTCCCCCGAAGGACTGTCCTCTCAACCCAAATATCTCGAAATCAAGTCTTCAACAAAAGGGAGCTTTTCTGTGATAAGCATCACGTAGGTAAACTAAAAGAAGGCATCTGAGCGATGCCTTCTTTTTTGCAGCAAGTTTTATAGGGTCTCTTCCAAGTGTTCATATATTTTATCGACAAGTTCTTTTGGAGTATCTGCAATGATCCTGTCTCCTTCGACCATTGCATAAAGACTTTGAGAACAAAGTCCGCAATTACTTAAACAGCCATATTCTATAACATCCAAATCGGGATCTTTTTCAAGAATCTCTCTAGCTTCCTGTGCACCGCTGGCCAAATTATTAATACAAAATTCTATCAATGGATTCATCCACGTTCACCTCTTTTTTTATACGGATGAAACCCTATATCGCCCATATTTTAACACAAGGATCAAACAAACAACAGACATTTTCGTTATATCTTAAGCTTCAAGTCCTCTCGCTTCAAGAGCTTTATAAATGGATTTTAATCTAGGGTTACCTTCTCCCACAATCTCATCTCCTACAAGTACAAGCGGGTAAAAAAGTTCCTCATCAAGTAACCGATCGACCAGCTGCTCATCCACGCCTGGCTGGTTTTCTTCATGGAGATCATAATAGTGATAAGAAACCTTATTTTCTCCATACTTTCTTGTTATAGCTGCTTGAAGCCACTCAAAGGTTTCTTTTGATCCAGGTGCATTCACACAGCTTGCACACTTCACTTCTGCTCCATAAACGGTCAGGTTAATTTTCTTTTCACTCATTACTCTCTCCACCTTCATCAAATTCATATATTTTCATTTTACAAAACTAAGAAAAAAAGATAAAATGAAAATGGTTCTCAATCCATAAACCATCAGACTACAATAGATTTTTTGCCGATTTCGTTTTATAATGGAATTATAGAAAGGGGAAGATTGAACATGAATGAACAAGTTCAAGAAGTACTGAATAAACTTCGCCCATTTTTACTCCGTGACGGTGGAGATGTGGAGCTCGTAGATGTGGAAGATGGCATCGTGCGCCTGCGTCTTATGGGGGCTTGCGGAAACTGCCCTAGTTCTACCATCACTTTAAAAGCCGGCATTGAACGTGCCCTGGCTCAGGAAGTACCTGGCATATATGAAGTCGAACAAGTATTCTAATACATGACCCTAAATAGCCGGCACCTTAAACAGGTGCCGGCTTCTTTTTAATTACCAGCTCGGCGACTCTTTCTATAACCGCATAAAGATACTTCAGCCCTATTTACCCCTGTAACCGTAATGCGCTTCAAACCATAACCAATAGATGTAATGATTAGGGTTTAACTACAACTTTACAGCGAAGCTTACTTAACTGGAGTCAGCAATCTCTCATGATTAAAAAATCGGTATAAATTATCCAGGCATAATTTCATCATGTCAATGCGGGTTTCTCTTGTGGCTGAACCTATATGGGGAAGGCAAACGACTTGATTAAGTTGAAGAAGCGGATGATCTGCTCCTATGGGTTCTTTTTCAAATACGTCAAGCCCAGCTCCTGCTATCTCGTTGTTCACCAATGCTTCATACAACGACTGCTCATCAACCACCGCTCCTCTGGAAGCATTAATAAAAATGGCTTCCGACTTCATCCGTTGGAAAGTTGCCTGATCAAACATGTGATGCGTTTCAGGCGTCAGTGGTACCATACTAACGATAAAATCTGATTGCTCGATCAGTTCATGAAAATCCGTAAAGCTAGCCTCTAATTTTTCTTCCGTTTCTTTATTTCTTGACCGATTATGGTAAAGAATGTTCATATCAAACCCTTTTGCTCTTTTAGCCACTGCTTCACCAATACGTCCCATCCCAACAATGCCTATTGTCTTATGGTGAATGTCTGAACCAGCTAGAAGGAGAGGTGACCAAGGTCCCCACTCCCCTTTTTTGACAAACTCACTGGCTTCCACGATTCTTCTGGCTGCAGCCATTAGTAAACCGAAGGTAAGATCAGCTGTTGTATCCGTCAATACATCCGGGGTGTTCGTAACCGCTATCTTTTTTTCTTTTGCATAAGTGATATCAATGTTGTCATAACCAACAGCCAGGTTGGCTACAATATCCAAGGTGTTAGTCTTCTCAAGCAGCTCTTGATCGATAGAATCTGTCAGCATCGTCAACAAACCGTCAGCTTGAACACTCTTCTCTAACAAAACTTCACGCGGCACAGGTTTTTCTTCTTCCGGCCACATTTCAATGTTTAAATGTTTGCGGTATGGTTCAACCACAGCCTCTGGTAAAGCTCTCGTTATAAAAACATATGGTTTTTGCAAGCTTTTCCCTCCATTCATCCTATTTTCAAGACCAGTTTAACATATACTAATCCAAATCCATTCAAATGAGTAAGACGACTATCTGAAAGTTCTGATATAATTAGTCATAACCCATAGCGTTTGTATGGGAAGTCACACGGGTATTGATAGTGGGGAAATCGTAGAAAGGGTGTGAGAAAGTGGCAAAAGATAAAAAAGTAACTGAACTTGAAACAACAGCTCGAGAATGGCTTGCTGATCGCGGAGTAACCATTGATGACATGGCTGAGCTTGTCCATTATTTACAATCTCAATATCATGATGATTTATCTATGGAAGAATGCCGATTTAATGTGAATCGGGTTTTAAAAAAGCGCGAGGTACAGAACGCGATCATCACTGGAATTCAAATGGATCGCCTAGCTGAAAAGAAAATGCTTGAGGAACCGTTACAGACCACTATAGAAATTGATGAAGGACTCTATGGAATAGACGAAATCATTGCATTCTCTATTGTAAATGTCTATGGTTCCATTGGATTTACGAACTATGGATATATCGATAAACAAAAACCTGGCATACTTAAACAGTTAAATGATAAATCCTCCGGGAAATGTCACACATTTTTAGATGATATTGTAGGTGCTATAGCAGCAGCAGCCTCCAGCCGCTTAGCTCACAGCATTGCTGGCGACACTGACACTGAAGAAGATTAATAAGATATTAGGAATACCGCGTTTAAATCGCGGTATTTTTAATTTTCTGAAACCATATTCTCATGCCCAACGTAATACATATGAATAGATATTTATTACATATATGGAAAGGTTGTGCATGAACTTGCTGAAGAAAAGCTTAGTGTGGGCAGCTCCTGTTATTATCTCAATCGCCGCAGTACTCCTATTATTCGCGGAAAATTACTCAGATGTTACAGAACCGCCTACAGAAGGTTGGAGCCGGGGAATTAAACTAGGTCTGACTTCTACTGTTACAAAGCCTCATTTGAAATCTCTTAAAGAAGGACAGCTCGATGTTTCTTATCTCACAGAAGAGGGCGTAAAAAAAGATACATTTAACCAGGACTTTGAACTTGTTTCAGAAGAAACCATATCTATTCCAGTAGATAAATTTACAGAATTTTCCTGGAGTGGCCAGCATCTTATATACTCGGATTATCAGTCGATATTCATAGGAGAAAGCGGTGAAAAATTATCGGATATCTCGGACTTTTTCCCCTTAAAAGATCAAACGCTATATAGTAAAGAGGAAGAGCTCTTTAAGTTAGATACCGATACTCTAGAATCAGTAGCCATAATGGATCTCGAAGATAAGAATACCGAAATAGCTGTCACAGAAACAGAGCAGGCTGCTTATATAATGACTAGGACTATAGA
>NZ_JBAPTY010000305.1:0-3017 GCF_049282395.1 Halobacillus sp.
TGATAAAGTGGCCGAGCGTATTTATCGTTTTCCTGAGGTGAAAGCGGTGTATTTAATGTCAGGGGCCTATGATTTGTCCGTAACGGTTAATGGAAAGACGATGATGGATATCGGTAAGTTCATTTCCGAGAAGCTCTCGGCACTTGATTCCGTTCTATCCACCACTACCCATTTTGTCCTGAAAAGATACAAGCACGACGGCTTTATTCTGGAAGACGATGATGAAGATGATAAAAGAATAGTGGTATCTCCATGAGTAAAAAGTCGTTCGTATCGAAGCATGTGGAGAATCTGAAACCATCGGGGATCCGCCGTTTTTTTGATGTCGCCGCCCAAATGGAGGATGTCATTTCCCTGGGAGTCGGCGAGCCGGACTTCGTGACCCCATGGAACTTTATCGAGCAAAGCTTCCATTCGCTTGAGCAAGGGTATACATCCTACACGGAAAATGCAGGTATGATCGAACTGCGAAAAGAAATCAGCACATACCTTAATGGGAATTTCCAGTTGGACTATGACCCTGCCGAACAGGTGATTGTGACGGTAGGTGCAAGTCAAGCCATTGATCTTGCTTTGAGGGCGGTGGTCGAGCCTGGCGATGAAGTCATCGTGGTCGAACCAAGCTTTGTGGCTTATGTTCCTACCGTTAGTCTTGCAGGGGGCACGCCTGTCACTATCCAGGCTGATGCTGATAATGAATTTAAACTCACCGCTGAAGCCATTGAAGAAGCAGTTACCCCAAAAACGAAAGCAATCATGCTCTGCAACCCTAACAATCCTACTGGCACCTTTTTAACGAAAGAGGAACTTGAACCTATTGCTGAGGTGATTGAGAAGCACGATTTAGTGGCGCTGTCAGATGAAATATACGCTGAACTTACTTATGACGCTTCCTATACCAGTTTCCCTTCGCTTGCCGGGATGAAAGAGCGGACCATTCTGATCAGTGGTTTTTCTAAAGCATTCGCGATGACTGGCTGGCGCCTCGGCTATGCGGCAGGTCCACCCGATTTAATTGCAGCCATGGTAAAAATTCATCAATATACAATGATGTGCGCACCGACAATGGCTCAGCACGCGGCGCTTGAAGCGATGAAAAACGGTCGCCCGAGTGTGCGGGATATGTTTGAAAGCTATAAGCAGCGACGAAACTTTATCGTAACGAGCTTAAATGAAATGGGACTCGACTGTCCGAACCCCGGCGGCGCTTTCTATGCTTTCCCTTCCATTAAAGCTACCGGATTATCCTCCGCTGAATTTGCCGAGCAACTGCTTCACGAAGAACAGGTTGCTGTCGTTCCTGGTGATGTCTTCGGTGAAAGTGGAGAAGGCTATATCCGCTGCTCCTATGCCACTTCACTGAAACAATTGGATAAGGCAATGGACCGCATGAAACGCTTTGTAGAAAGCCGGACTCCGAAAACGGTAAGTCAGACATAAATAACAATGACAAAAACCACCTCCCCGTCGCTCAGGGAGGTGGTTTTGTTTTAGTTCACAGGATCTTCCGGGTATTCTGGTGGATCTTCTGGATCCTCCGGAGGATTCTCGGGATCTTCCGGCTCTTCAGGTTCCGGTACATCATCGTAATTTTCCTTAGTTACACGTTTCGCACCTACGTATTTCGGGCCCCAGAAGCTGCTCGTCACTAAGTTTGTCACCGTAACTCCTTTCGATACTGTAACATGAACAATCTGTCCATTGCCTACATAGATCGTCGGGTTCATATAATTCGCTTCCAGGAAGACGATGTCTCCGGGCTGCAAGTCTTCTCTCGCGACGTCGTCCCCGATTTCCATCTGAGCATAGCCATCGGCTGGAAGCTCAATTCCTTCCGCTTCCATAAATACATATTGAACAAATTCAGCCGCTCCGAAGCCTTCTGGAGTTGCACCGCCGGCTTGATAAGGAGATTCACCTATGTATTTCGTTGCTTCTGACACGACCGGATCTTCTTCCGGAATTCGTAAATTCTCGAATCGTTTGACCCCGGTAAATTTCTTCTGCCAATAGGAAGAGCTCAGCGAAGCAATGCTGATGCCGTAGGTTCTCGAAGAGTGGATGATTTTACCGTTTCCTACGTAAATACCATTATGCGAGATTCCTTCCCGGTATGTATTACTGAAAAATACAACATCCCCTACTTGAATGTCTTCAAGAGCTACATCCTGTCCTACATCCCACTGCCGATCCGTGGACCGGGGAAGGAATAGACCTTTTGCTTCTTCATAGACACGTCTCGTAAAAGCGGAGCAGTCAAATCCTTCTGTCGTTTCCCCGCCGAATAAATAGGGAATACCGAGATAAGGCAGCGCCGCAGCAACGTATTCATTCTCAAGCGCGATGTCTTTTGGATAGATTAATTCATAGTCCAAGCGGTCTTCATACGTTTCCCCTTTATAAGTGAAGGTTCTCGTATTTTCCCCTTGTTCAAGAGGCTGATCCAGATGAATGACAGCTGTTTCCTCATTGTTAAAGGTTGCCGAGATTTGATAGGCACTGATCGCCACCGCTTCCTCAAGCTCAAG
The DNA here is from genome assembly GCF_049282395.1 of Halobacillus sp. Classification (NCBI taxonomy): domain Bacteria; kingdom Bacillati; phylum Bacillota; class Bacilli; order Caryophanales; family Bacillaceae; genus Halobacillus; species Halobacillus sp. The sequence continues at coordinate 2,529 of NZ_JBAPTY010000305.1, forward strand.
GAACAAATCACCATATCCATACTCGGTATTATAGGATAGCAAGGCAAAATCACCACGGATCATAGGCTCATTGGGCTCAAACGTAGTGGCAGAGGTACCTGAGATCAGCCCATGTGAATATAAGACGCGAAGATAGTCGGTATACCAGGCCTGGTTATTCACATCTTCAAAAGGTAATGCATTCACTTCCTGCATTTCCAAATTGTATCCCTCTACGATGATTTTGGATAACTCTGCCCGGGTAATATCCTCATTGGTGCCAAATAAACCATCGCCGTTTCCTACAATGATTCCTGCATCGTATAAAGCATTGACTGCTCCTGAATACCATTCTCCCTGCTTCACATCCGTAAACGGAGCAGGAGGAGCATTTTCCGTATCTAAGTTTAATAGCCGGGTAATCATAAGTGCCGCTTCTGCCCTGGTAATTTCGGATCGATATTTAAATTCTCCATCCGTATAGCCCTGAACAATTTCTTTATCTGCAAG
>NZ_JBAPTY010000306.1:0-2249 GCF_049282395.1 Halobacillus sp.
TTAATAATAAGGCTGCTTATCTTGTCTCTGAAGGTGGTACTCATTATGATGTGGAGGTAGAAGGAGTTGGAAGAGAAGCTACGGAACAAATTTACTACCGTGCTTTAACAAAATATCTAACCGCGACTTCAGACTTCAGTATGATGAGACAAGCCGCTATCCAATCAGCAGTTGATCTGTATGGGGAAAATTCAATGGAAGTAAGCTCTGTTATGCAGGCTTATGATGCAATTGGAGTAGAATAATCCAGAGAAGAAGCTCTTTCAAACGAAAGAGCTTCTTTTAAATCTCCATATAGACGCTAACAGTCCGGCAAAAGAGTGTAAGACCGATGCAGAGTGTTTTGGATAAAGGATAGATTATAAGTTTTCCATTAGCTTCTTAGCGATCCGTTCATAATCGTCCCGGTCAATTCCCGGCGCGAATTCTTCCGGCAGATCATCCAGGTCAGGAATGGGGGCGCCTTTAGGTGTTCCCTGAATCACCTGTAACGGAGCTCCACTTTCCGGATTAGTTCCTTTCCAGATCTGATTAATATCCTGATAATCTGTATCGCTCCACGTATAGAGAATGTTATCCAGTCCCTGTTCGATAAACGGGCGGGCGTAGTCAAACTTGGAGTTATCCAAATCCGGCACAGGAAGCATTTTTTTCACATCAACGCCAGTGGCAATTTCAAGTGCTTTCGCATAAGCGAGCGCATGGGTGCCGCCCCGGACTAATAAGTATCCAATCATCTCACGGGCCGTAGGATGATCTGTCATTTCATACACGCGCATCTTATGTGTACGGGCCCCAAGCTCTAAGAAAAAGTTATGCAGTAAATCTAAGACCAGGTTCCCGCTGTTAAAGACGTTGTCGCCTGTCCAGGATTTTCCCATGGAATCACCAGGGAGAGCCGTCTGGGCGGTTGCAATAAACTGATACGTATTGCGTTTATTGAGCCCATTCTGCAAAGGTGCAATATCCGGATCTCCTGTAAACGTAATGCCGCGGGTTAATAGATTAATGGAATTGTTTACGAGTTCTACGTGACCAAATTCTTCCGCGGTAATACTTGCCACTAGATCATAAAAGGGTTTGAACTTCTTTTTGTTACGAAAACCGAAGGACTGGTACATGTAATTGTTCAATGTAGACATTTCTCCAAATTTGCCGCCAAGCAATTCCTGTACGGCAGCGGCCGCATTAGCATCTCCATGCTCAGGAATCGTCAGAGCAATCTGCATACGATTGATGCGCTTAAACATAGCATCCTCCTTTTATCTTTGATCAGGGAATACCCAGACAATCTGCTGCGTTCGAATGAAAAAAGGGGTTCTACTTACTTCAACCACGATATGGTCCGGCATAACCGTTTTCAGCATTCCCTTCACAGAACCCTGAGTCGTCTGCACAACGACCGGTCTCCCCTGGATGGACATTAGTGTCTGGTATACATACGGATCGATCGCTGAATTCATCGACACGTTCTGGGAATTCATTGGTTCATCTCCTTCACAGGTAGTCTCATTGATGTATATGTAAGAGGGTGGCAAATAATAGTTGTCTCATCATATTCCTAGTAAATTCTTATAGAAGCCTATTGATAAACGTCAGATTATTGAAAAAAAGTCACATGAATTACGACTGTTTAGGGAATGGACAAAAAAATAGCATAGGAAAAATATGGCTTTTATAGAAAGGTGGAATAATTCATGAAATACAATCGTTTAGGGAATACAGACCTGGAAATCAGTGAACTGAGCTTTGGAACATGGGCGATTGGCGGTGCCTGGGGGCAAACGAACGATGAAGATGCGCTTGCGGCACTTGAGACAGCCATGGAGAGCGGAGTTAACTTTTTTGATACAGCGGACGTATATGGCATGGGGCACAGTGAAGAACTGCTTGCTCAGGCAACGAAAGGAAAAGAAAAAGAAATCTATATTGCGACGAAGTTCGGACGTCAGGGGGACTTTGCCGCTCCAGCGAACTATACGCCGGAGCAGGTAAGACAGTATGCGGAAGACAGCCTGAAGCGACTCAATCGTGATCGGATCGATTTGTACCAGATCCACTGTCCAACTTTTGAGATTATAAAGGATGGCTCTGTATTTGATGTATTGGAGGATTTAAAAGCAGAAGGAAAAATTCGCTATTACGGGGTCAGCGTCGAGACGGTGGAGGAAGGGCTGTATGTGCTTGAGCACACGAACGCCAGCTCTCTGCAGATTATCTTTAATATCTTCAGGCAGAAACCGCTCGAT
>NZ_JBAPTY010000307.1:0-4009 GCF_049282395.1 Halobacillus sp.
TTTAGAAGTGCAGGTGTTGGACTTGATCCTTTCTAAACCCCAGTGGTACCCGGCCCTATTACGTAATAAGCCTCATATGAAAAATCAACAATAAACTATAACAGTGCCTTTTTATTTATATATATGGTTGATGGGGTTAACTCTTTCTTTCTATATGTAAGGCTCAAACTCGCTCGACAACAGAAAAATTGTTAAACTTATTAATGGTGTTTTTTGTTGCAAGCCTCACCGGGGTTTATGCACCTCTGTTTCTTTAATAAATCTTTGGGTCAAAATGATCTTAGCTTGCAAAACGGTTTTAAGAAGGAAATTATAGTCTCATTTTAAATTTTAATATGTCCATTGTAGGAGGAAACTGTACTTGATTATTGCTATTATTTTTTTATTATTTTTCTCGCTATTCTTTTCAGGGAGCGAAACAGCTTTGACAGCTGCAAATAAAATGAAATTACAATCAAGAGCTAATAATAATGAGAAAAAAGCAGAAAGCTTGCTCCAACTAGTCTCAAAGCCGAGTGAGTTTATTACCACTATATTAATTGGGAATAATATTGCGAATATATTATTGCCCACTCTTGTTACTACCCTTGCGATTCAATATGGGTTCAGTGTAGGACTTGCTTCAGCTATTTTAACGGTGACGATTATCATCTTCTCTGAAGTCATTCCAAAATCCATAGCAGCTGCATTTCCTGATCGCATTTCTCTAATGGTGTTTCCTGTTATTCGTTTTTTTATATTTGTATTTAAACCAATCACCATGGTATTGAATAAACTTACAGGTGTTATCACTAAGGCACTTGATAAAGGTACCACTAATGAAGTATCCATCTCTAAGGAAGAGTTGCGAACTATGGTTGATATTGCAGATTCTGAAGGAGCTTTTAACGAAGAAGAGTCTCTTCGGATCAAAGGTGTATTGGATTTCTATAACCTTAATGTAAAGGATGTTTTGAAGACCCCCAGGGTTGACATGATTACTCTTCCCGTAGATGCTTCTTTTGATGAAGTCAGAGAAATAGTAATACAGAACCCTTATACACGATATCCGGTGTATAGAAAAGACGTGGATGATATAGTAGCCATTTTCCATTCGAAGTATTTAACCTTATGGTCCATGGATCCTGTAAAACCATTAGAGGCTTTTACTTACAAGGAACCATTAATCATTTATGAGTTCCAAAAAATTGAGTGGGTATTTAAAAAGATGACGAGAGAACAAAAGCATATGGCGATTGTGCTCGATGAATATGGCGGCACTGAAGGGATTTTAACACATGAAGATGTTATTGAAGCTATGATTGGACTGGAAATTGAAGATGAGATGGACACTCAAGAGGATATGATTATTGAGAAAGTTTCTGAAAATGAAGTTATTTGTGATGGGAAAATAACTCTGCGGAGATTGAATTCGATATTCGATACCGAGATACCTGAAGAAGAAGATGTATTGGCAGGGTATTTATTAGAAGAGTTAAACGTATTTCCTGAAGAGGGAGCCATATTGGAGAGAAACGGCATTTCATTTAAAATACTTGAGATTCAAGGCAGGAAGATTAAAAAAGTCCAGGTAGTCAAATAACTAAATGAACCACAGAGCGGAGATGGCCCTGTTTAACAATAACCCTACCTCTTACAATGATATTCCCTATATTTAATAAGGAGCGATTTTTAAGGTCGTTCCCTTTTTGTATGTGTAACTAATTTTCTTTCGGTCTTTCATGGAATCTTTCGTATAAGATGACTCTTTTTATTCATACTAAGATAATCAAGAATTTCTGGAGGAGTCAGCATATGAACATAGCAATTATGGGATCCGGTCTAGCAGGACTTTCGTGTGCATTAACCCTTGAAAAATATGGATATCAAGCGGATATTTTTGAAAGACGGGAAGAAGTAGGTGATCGATTTGTCATAGCGGAAGCCATGTTTTCCATGTTTCACACTCCTTATGATGACGCGATTAAATTTCTATCGGAAACACATGATATTCACTTAAAGCCTTCCAGCAATCTGCAAAAAGTATATTTTTATTCAAAAAATGAGTCTTCCTTTATCAATGGCCATCTTGGATTCACCAATATGAGAGGGAAACACCCTGATTCTTATGAAAAGCAAATGGAAAGTCAGCTGAAAGGAAAAATTAAATATAACCAGAATGTTACTTATGAGGAACTCTCAAAGGAATACACGCATATCGTTTTAGCTACAGGTGATCCACTGGATACAAAAAAAATCCAGCCCTATGACGTTGCTTTTAAAGCAAGTTTTAAAGGAGCAGTCATCAGGGGCGATTTTAATAGGACAGAGGCTCATGTGTTTTTTAATCACGATTATGCTCCTAAAGGAATGGCCTATTTACTGCCCCATTCTGATTGTGAAGCTTCGTTTGTACTGGTTTATCCACAATATCCTGAGAATGAGCATTTAGATAAGGACCAGTTATGGAAGATGTGTTGGGAAGATTGTTGTAAACGATTGGATCAAGAATTTGCAATTATCAATGAGTATTCCATAAAGGATTATCGCATTGGAAAGACAGAAACCGATCGAATTGGAAATACATTTTTTATCGGAAATTGCTGGGGATCTATTACGCCTGTATTTGGCTTTGGCCAATTTGAATCGATGCTGACAGGAATCTATGCAGCGCATGATATTGCAGGTGTTGGTGATTACTCTAAACTTGTTAAGCCGCTTTCTCAGAGTTATCATGATTCTCTTACCTTACGCAGAACCATGGAGAAATTCAACAATGATCATTTGGATCTAATTACAAAGTCAATTAACATTCAGTTAATTGAGAGTATGATTACAAATAAAGATTTAAATTTAATGAAGATCTTGAGCCGCATCATTCATCCGTTTAGTCGAAAAGCATAGGAAACCTCTTAACCATTCCCCTCGTTTTATTAACTAAGAGCATAAGTCTATTCCAGTTCTCCTGGAACAAAGGACTGATGCTTGTGTATTAGCTTGAACGGATTGAATAAATGATCATTCGCCTGGAGAAAAGTTTAATATGATAAGCTATGATTAATAGAGGAGGGGAATAAGAATGAGTGAACGAACAGCTGCAACCGTACAATCTGTAGACCGGGCTTTAACTATTCTTCAGCTTTTACAAGAGAACCCTGAAGGGCATGGAGTTACAGAAATTGCTCATCGTTTAGATGTGGCGAAAAGCACGGTTCATAGACTGCTGGCTTCATTAAAACAAAAAGGGTATGTCAGACAAGATGACATGCTTGAGAAGTATCGTCTGGGATTAAAATTGCTTGAACTTGGCGAGACCGTCTCGGAAAACATGGATATCCGAACAACTGCAAATCCTTATTTGGTTAAGCTCGCCCAGGAGACAGGCGAGACTATTCATTTAGGAATAAGAGAAGAGGCAGAAGTCATCTACGTAGATAAAGTAGAGCGATATGCGCCGATTCGTATGTATTCTTCCATTGGGAAGCGGGCCCCACTATATTGCACGGGGATTGGAAAAGCACTACTCGCTTTTGTCTCTAGTGAAGTACAAGATGACTTAATGAGTATCCTTACATTAAAGGAGTATACGCCCCACACAATTACGGATAAGGCCGAGCTAAAGAATCACTTGGAACACATACGTAAACATGGTTATTCGATAGATAATGAAGAGCATGAAGAGGGAATCCGTTGTACAGCAGCACCGATTTGGAATCATCGCGGTGAAGCGATAGCGGCTATTAGCGTGGCTGGTTCCACTTCAAGGATGACAGAAGAAAAAGTTAAAACTTGTACGGGCAGTCTCTTGCATACCGCACTTGAGATTTCACGTAGGCTTGGATATTGAAAAAGAGAAAGATAGTTGACAAAAACAGCTGGAATACTTTAGTTTTTTAGTAGTTGATCTTTTTTTATAATTATAAAATGGAACGGTGTTCCGTAATGAGGAACGTTTGGAGGGGGAGACTTTAATGACAGTACTAGAAAAGATCGAAAAGGAAAAACTGGTTGCCATTCTAAGGCTGCAAGA
>NZ_JBAPTY010000308.1:0-3417 GCF_049282395.1 Halobacillus sp.
AAAACCCTGGCTTCGCAATGCTGCGCAAAAAACGTCGAATGATTTCCTATATAGGCTCCTACGTCAATGATAACGCTATCTTGCGGAACTCTGTTTTTTATATCCATTAACATGGATTCTTCATAAAAAACTTGATAATTGGCGATAATTCTTTGAATATGATCTTTGGTATTGGGAAGTAAAAAATGGGTTTGTTTTCCATTACAATAAATGGTGTAAATGTTCTTTTGAGCAATTTTCTCTTCTAACAAGTCGCGGACTTTCGTAATTTGAGAGGAAAACTCGTAATTGTTTTCCACAAATCTCCTGTAATCCCAAGAGTTATAACTACCTTTTTCAATCATACTTGTCAAATCATCAAGTGTACTCCAGATATATTCTTCAGGATAGATGGTTCCAGCGCCCACAAAGTTATGAATTAAAGGCTTAATTCCTTTGGCCATGGCTTCCATTACAGATAAATGCTGACTCTCCAATAAGCTTGAACTAAGAATGTAATGTTTGTCTTCTAACCAGTGGTTGATATCTGACTGCCAACCTTCAACGATAACATTCTCTTGAAGCCCTATTTTTTCTATCATCTGATTAAAATAAAGTTTATATCTTGGTTCTTGAAAGCTTCCTGCAATAAATAATTTAAAGTTAGCATTCTTTTTGTAAATAGCATGGAAGGCGTGAAGTAAAAGCATAGGCCCTTTTTTAAAGTTCAAATAACCTACGTGAGCGATATTAAAGCCTTTAGTTCTTTCTTTAAAATCCAGATCATTTACTTTGATACCATTTGGAATCACCATGGTTTGGTCTTTAACAAGGTTAGGTGTTTCTGCTAATGCGTATTCTCTGATATGATCCGATACAAATACTACCTTATCGACTGATTTCCAATTCACTCTTTTCAAGTAACTCGTAAAGACTTCATAACTATGGATTCGGCAAATTATCTTTTTGTGTTTGGCTAAAGCTGTTTTACTTCCGTAAACCAACAGCTCATCACACCATTCAAACCAACACAGGTCAGCTTCTTTCATATAAACATCTATATCTTTCATGTTAGTACTCACGTAAATTGTTTTCACATTATATCTGTCCGATAAGGAAGCTGCCACATCCTTCACAAAAGTATCAAGACCAGGCTTAACGAAGATCATAACTTTAGGGTTATTTGTATTACCCATCTGTTCATTTCACACCCATTCCTAAATATAAGATACGGGAAGATTTTCTAGTAAAAAAATAAGAGATGTTTCTCTATTATGATGTAGATTCATCCTCTGGCTCCTCTGCTGTTTGATTCAATCCTAATTTTTTCTCGAGTAGATCTTTATTGAAGAGCACCCTTTCATCTTGAGGGCGAAAATTTCTAGCTAATTCATTATGTTCGTATGATTTTTCGAAATCAGATAGGTTATAATAACAAACGCATAATTGTAAGTGAGGGTACCAAGTGGAATAAGCAGGATAAGTAAAACTCCATTTTTCAGGATCGTCTTCAATAGTTGTCGCTAATTCATACCAAAAAATTGCAAACTTATATTCTTTTTTTCTTTGAAAATTGTAGCCCACTCTGCTGCACATTTCTGGTCGGGGGGTTTTAGAAAAACGTAAGGATTCAAATAAAGAGGCTAGTTCTTTTTCAGTTTTTTCTAAAAATCGATAGCAGTCTGCACGGTTGATGCAGGCATAGACTTTATCTTCAATCCAACCTTCCTTATGTTCTATGTTTTTCGTATAACTTTCTATGGCCTTTTCATGATGACCGTTTTCTCTTAGCTCGTTTCCGTAATAAAAGTAATCTCGAGGACTGAATACATCTCCTCTTTCTATCTTCCCTTCATAAATAGAAAGGTTTCTGCCAACAGCGTGTTGAATTTTTTTGTGAGTAATTGCAACATCGGAATTAATAATGTGTCCATACACATTCAAGTAGTTGTGGACATCCCCGCCCCACTGGAAATTCTTACTCGTTTTGACTAAGCGGTTCCTCCGATACTTAAGCGTGACATTACCGAATTCATCAGTCCCTGCATTGTAATACATGGAAACCGAGTCAACTGCTGGATCAAGCTCTTCCTTTAACCGTTTGAACTTCTCACGATCCTCATCCAATATGACATCATCAGCATCCAGGTAGAGAATATAATCCTTGGTAGCATGCCTAAAGGATTCATTCCTTGCATCGGTAAACCTCCCCGTCCATTCAAAGAAAAAAACACGATCCGTATATGCTTTGGCGATCTCCACGGTACGATCATCAGATCCAGTGTCCACGATGTTGATTTCATCCACCAGGTCCTTCACTGAGTCCAGACATCGAGCTAAAACCTCTTCTTCGTTTTTAACCATCATGCAAAGACTGACCGTAATCATCCCATCTCCCCTTTGAATTTTGAAGTTTAATCACCTTAATCACCTAACATTTGTATGTAACAAAAACTGCACATAGACCTTTTTATTTAACATAAACGTTTCATTTTTTGGTCTTTTGCGGCTTTAATAAGTAAGCGTTAATTATTCACCTTACAATATTCATCTTCGAATAATATAGAAGATTAGCCATAAAGTAACATGGCTAATCTTTAAATTTAATGACTATAGATACCTAGTTATCACAAGGTTTGCAGAAACTGGACGAGTCCCCCCGGCCAATGGTGTAATCGTTAATGCAGCAGCATTCCCTGCAGGATTTCGTACCGTCACTACTGAATTTATTACAGTTGTTTGTACGAGAGCCATTCCTATAATCTGAGACGTCCCCGTTGCTCGCCCCACTACTGTTTTTGCCAAATCTGCACCATTTAAAGTCAGTATTAGCTGCCCAGCCTCCGTGACACTAACTTGAAACAAAATCTGATAGAATCCGATGTCTGCTAAATTAAATTGCGTGTTATTAAGACGTGTAATACCGGTACCAGGACTACTATCACCATCTTGCGGAAAGCTTACATCAGTACCCGGTGCTACCGTAGCAGCGTTATCAGGCGGCATAAGTGCAAAGAAATCTGCGAAATCTAATATGTCTCCTGTTGGCCCGGTTGCTCCTGTGGCTCCGGTGGCTCCGGTGACTCCTGTTGCTCCTGTTGGTCCCGTCGCTCCCGTTGGTCCTGTTGCACCAGTTACTCCAGTTGATCCTGTTGGTCCCGTCGCTCCCGTTGCTCCAGTCACTCCGGTCGCTCCAGTTGGTCCGGTTGCTCCTGTTGGCCCTGTTGACCCCGTTGCTCCTGTTGGCCCGGTTGCTCCTGTGGCTCCAGTTGGTCCTGTCGCTCCAGTCACTCCGGTGGCACCAGTTGCTCCTGTTGGCCCTGTTGGCCCCGTGGCTCCCGTTGGTCCGGTGGCTCCAGTTGCTCCGGTCGCTCCGGTTGCTCCGGTTGCTCCCGTTGGTCCAGTGGCTCCAGTCACTCCAGTTGCTCCGGTTGCTCC
>NZ_JBAPTY010000309.1:0-5351 GCF_049282395.1 Halobacillus sp.
GTATACGATCGGCGTTGGATCGACAGGGAATCTGGCGCTGAGTATTGGTACCATTAGTGCTAAACTCGGATTTACGGTAGAGGTTCACATGTCGGCTGATGCGAAGCAGTGGAAGAAGGATCTGCTCCGTCAAAAAGGAGCGAAAGTTTTCGAGTACAAAGGAGATTTTAGTGAAGCCATTACGCAAGGACGTTCGATTACGATGGACGATCCACTTGGCTATTTTGTAGATGATGAGGACTCGAAGGCCTTATTTTTAGGATATAGTGTGGCTGCCCTTGAATTAAAAAGACAGTTGGATGAAGAAGGGATTACAGTAGATAAGGATCATCCGCTGTTCGTTTACCTTCCGTGCGGAGTAGGAGGATCCCCGGGAGGGATTACATTTGGATTGAAGGAAGTGTTCGGGGATCATGTTCACTGCCTGTTTGTAGAGCCTACGCATTCTCCGTCCGTAATGCTCGGGGTAATGACTGGAGAACACGAAAAAGTGTCCGTTCAGGATTTTGGTCTGGATAATCTTACAGAGGCGGATGGGCTGGCGGTTGGACGTCCTTCCCGGTTTGCGACAGAAATTAGTCAGTATTTGGTAAGCGGTTTTTATACTATGGAAGACGATGAAATGTACCGTCTGCTTGCATTGCTGGCTGACTCAGAAAACGTGTACGTAGAACCATCCGCAGCTTCCGGACTTTCCGGACCATTAAGACTTCAAGAGTCGGGCATTCTCGAAGAAAATGGATGGGAGGACAAAATGGGCCGTGCGGTTCATTTAACCTGGTCCACAGGCGGGTCCCTAGTGCCGGAACAGGATAGGAAGAAATTCTATCAAAAAGGAAAATCCCTGCTAACACCCGTGACCGAATCCTGAACCAAATGGAATAAACAGCCACCTCAGGTCATCCAAAATCTGGATGACTTGAGGTGGTATTTTTTACATATTCACAGGAGTGATTCGGCGCCGTCGATGAACACCTCGGTCCCTGTAATGTGGGAAGAAGCATCGGACAGCAGGAAGTGTACAAGGTCGGCCACTTGTTCAGGTGAGCCCACTTCTTCATTAAGCGGTGAGCCTTCTACTTCTTTTTTTACTGGGATTTTAATTTTTTCAAGCTCCTGCTCAGCCGGACGCGTGTTTTCACCAATATTAGTATCGATGAAACCAGGGCACATAATGTTAACGCGAATTCCCTGGGAAGCAAGTTCCACTGCAGCCATTTTGCCGAAGGCCATAATCCCGGCTTTAGAAGAACTGTATGCAGAAAAGCCTTTATTCGTAAAGGTGCGGTTACCATTAATAGAACTGGTAAGTACGACACTTCCTCCTTTTTCCTTCATGTGGGGGATGGCATATTTCAGGGTCAGGAAAGAACCCTTTAAATTGGTTTCAATGGTATGGTCCCATTCTTCCGGAGGCATGTCCTCGATAGGCATAACTTTACCGTTGACTCCGGCATTGGCGAATACCCCATCAATTCTGCCCCAGTGTTCTTGGACCATGTCTATACTTTTTTTCACCTCTTCCGGAGAAGACAAATCAGTGGTCAGGGTTAGCGTGCGGTTGGCTTCCCCCTGAAGCTGCTGTTCTGCTTCCTTTAACCGATCTTCATTAATGTCTAATAGTGCTACATTTGCCTGTTCATTTACAAGTCTGCGAGCGGCCGCATATCCCATACCGGAAGCAGCGCCTGTAACGATGAATACTTTATCCTGGACAGTTGTCAAACCTTCCACCTCTTTCTATTGTCATACTTCCCTTTATCCAGAAAGCCCTCGTGAAAAACCTGTTCATTACTATAATTCCATAAACTGGATGACCTGAGGTGACAATATAAGGGATTTATTTGAGAGGGTTGGAGTTGATTTCTACCTTGGATTCCAAATTTATGATAAAATTTGTTAATATATGAGAATATTCTTGCAATACTAACAAATTCGGATGGGAGGAATCATGATGCAGGAACAATCCGGGATAAAAAATTTCTGGAACTGGATGTGGCAGTTGCATGATCAAGCCAAAGATTTAATGAGCTTCGCTGTGACGGGAAATCCTGAGAAAGTGAAACCAAAGGAAGATGATCGTAAGCAGGCGGGGAATGGTTCGGATTCGAATCAACCGGCAAACGGGAGCGGCGGATCCGGTTCTTCCTTTGATACCCGTCAAAAAATTGGTATCATCTTAGGACCTCTTTTATTTATTGTGACGCTTTTATTTTTTGAACCAGAAGGACTGTCCGGCAGTGCGGTAGCGATTCTCGCAAGTACCCTATGGATTGCTACGTGGTGGATCACTGAGGCTGTACCGATTCCAGCTACGTCTTTATTACCTTTAATTTTGTTTCCGCTTACAGGAGGTCTCTCCGGTGATGCAACGGCATCATCTTACGGGGATAACACCATTTTCTTATTCATGGGTGGTTTCCTTATTGCCCTTGCGATGCAGAAGTGGAACTTACATAAACGCATCGCCTTGTTTATTATTTCGCTGGTAGGGACAAGCACTGAAATGATTGTGCTTGGGTTTATGCTTGCGACCGGACTGCTTTCTATGTGGATTTCCAATACAGCCACTTCAATGATGATGGTACCGATCGGCCTTGCGGTTATTTACCAGGCATCTGAACAGTTGAAGAAGGAAGGGGAAGGTCAAGTCGATCACTCTTCCTTTAACTTTGGAAAAGTCGTTATGCTTGGGATTGCTTACAGTGCTTCGATAGGAGGTCTTGCTACGTTAATTGGTACGCCACCGAATACGATTTTTGCTGCTGTCGTTTCAGAAACGTACGATCTCGAGATATCCTTTGCACGGTGGATGATGTTTGGTGTACCATTAGCCCTTCTTTTCTTAGGAATTGCCTGGATATATCTTGTTAAAGTAGCCTTTCCCATGAAGATTAAGCAGCTTCCGGGAGGAAAAGAAGTTATTAATAACGAGCGTCGAACGCTTGGTGATATGTCGATCGAAGAAAAAATCGTGCTTTCTGTCTTCAGCATAACAGCTCTTGCATGGATTCTAAGGTCATTTGTATTAGTCCCTTATGTGAATGAGAACATTAACGATACAGTTATTGCCATGAGTGCCGCCATCATTCTTTTCCTCATTCCATCGTTCAGTAAAAAGGGAGACTTCATTCTGGACTGGAACACGGCGAAAGGGCTCCCGTGGGGGATATTACTACTTTTCGGTGCAGGTCTTGCGATTGCAGCAGGCTTCCAGGAAACTGGACTTGCGGAATGGATCGGTAAGCAATTGACGATTTTAGAAGGGGTCAGCTTGTTCCTGATTCTCGCGTGCGTTATTGCTATGGTTATCTTCCTGACCGAAATCACGTCAAACACGGCTACAGCCACAATGATGTTTCCAATTATGGCTTCGCTTGCATCGGCACTATCCGTGCACCCATACAGTCTGATGATTGGGGCGGGGGTTGCAGCCAGCTGTGCGTTCATGCTTCCTGTGGCCACACCACCGAACGCGGTTGTGTTTGGATCAGGCTACTTACGTATACCCGATATGGCCAAGGCCGGGTTTTTACTAAACGTCTTTGCCATTGTTCTGGTCACCCTTGCCATTTATTTTTATTTACCATTCGCATGGGATATCGACCTAACAACGTTTCCTCAAAAATTCAGCCAATAAGTAAAGGATGAACACCATGGATTCAAGTCAGCCGGCTATTAAGCCCTATACCCCGGACGAGTCTGGATTCTGGCGCGTTACTTTAGCCCTGATGCTTGCGTCCTTACTCGTCTTTTCAACTTTGTATGTATTTCAGCCGTTATTGCCTATTTTTGTGAATGAATTTCAAGTATCGGCTACTGAGTCCAGTTTTCTTATGTCCGCTGCTGTAATCGCGATGGTTGTCGGGCTTTTCATTCTCGGCTTTGCAGCGGACCGTTACGGACGAATGCGACTGATGCAAATATCTCTTGGAGTGACGGTATTGCTGCTTGTAGCAATGCCGTTTACTTCTTCTTTTGAATGGCTGGTAGTTTTACGATTGCTGCAAGGCTTTTTCCTGGCCGGAATTCCTGCAGCAGCTATGGGCTATTTAGGAGAAGAAGTAGACCCTAATCATTTAGGTCTGGCTATGACGCTGTACATATCCAGCAACGCACTCGGCGGTATGGGTGGGAGAGTCGCAGGGGGTTATTTAACGGATGTATTTGATTGGGAGAAGACCTTGTTCGTACTCTCTGCATTTGGTGTGGCTGCTGCTCTGCTTTTCCTATTGCTTCTGCCTTCCGAACGTTTCTTTACAAAAGGAGACCAGCCACTTCGGGAAGATTTTCAGGGAATGCTTGTCCACTTGAAAGACCGTTATATGCTAGTGTTATTTTTAATGGGATTCCTGCTTCAAATTGTTTTTACAGCAATATGGACGTATATCCCTTTCCATTTGCAATCAGACCCATATCAGTGGCCGTTAAAATGGATATCCTTTACGTATTTTGCTTATGTTCTCGGGGTCCTTGCCCCACCACTTGCCGGCCGTCTGTCTAATCACTTCGGTTTAACAAAAGTGATGTTTTCTGGATTATTTATTCTGATTGCAGGAGCTGGTTTCACCGCTTTACAACCGGTATCATGGATCATGGTAGGACTCGGTGTGCTTTGTTCCGGATTTTTTATTGCTCATTCTATGGCTGCCGCTCTTGTGAGTAAATCAGCTGATCATCACAGAAGCGGCGCCTCAAGTTTTTACTTGATTAGTTATTACGTAGGAGTAGCAGTAGGAAGTACAGCTGTCGGGACCCTTTGGGAGACATGGGGCTGGCCGGGCGTGATCAGTACCGCTCTTGTCTTTATCTTAATTTTTATCTCTTTGCCGGTATTTAAAAGGAATTCAGGAGGAGGAGAAGTATGAACAGAATTAAGGTGAAAGGTACAGGTGTAGATGAACACACGAGATGTGCACACTATCATAGTAACGTCGACATTGTGGCGGTCAAATTCTACTGCTGTCAGGAATACTATGGCTGCTACTATTGCCACAAAGAAAAAGCGGATCATAGTGAGAGAAAATGGCCTAAGGAGCATTGGGAAGAAAAAGCGATTTTGTGCGGAAATTGCTGGACTGAGTTTTCTATTCAAACATATATGAAGGTGAATCAATGTCCAGAATGCGCTCATCCGTTTAACGAAAAATGCAGCTACCACTATCCTTTGTATTTTGAAGGAGTTTAAGATTAAACGATATTCAACAAAAGGGCCGGATTTTTGAAGACTCGATTTCGAGATATTTTATGAGAAGATAGGTCCTGCGGGGGATGATTCGCTTTCCGCGGGCATGTGCTGAGCCTCCTCAGTCTTCGACTTCCGGGGTCTCACCGGTCATGTTTATCCCGCA
>NZ_JBAPTY010000310.1:0-2947 GCF_049282395.1 Halobacillus sp.
GCGTTAATATAATGTGATGATTTTTCCCCTAACAAATTATAGAATCAAATGAGAAAGCTTGTATAATGATAATAGAAACCATTACATCAAGTGAAGGTGCTGCTATTATGATTTTAATCTTAGATAATTATGATTCATTTACTTATAATCTTGTTCAATATTTTAAACAAATCGATAAAGATGTGAAAGTATATAGAAACGATCAGACATCCATTGAGTGTATTAAGAAACTTAATCCCGACTTTATCGTTTTGTCCCCCGGTCCTGGATCTCCCACAGAGACGGGTGTGTGCCGGGATGTCCTGGAGCATTTTCATAAAACGATCCCCATCCTTGGGATATGTTTAGGCCATCAATTAATCGTCGATTTTTTCGGGGGCACGGTGAGAGAGGGGGCCCGGCCAATGCACGGAAAAGTCACGAGAATCAACCATGACGGGAACTCAGTTTTTCGGGACATTCCAGAGAATGTTCAAGTCACTCGTTATCATTCCCTCCATACCCCTGCGAAGGAGCTTCCAAATACTCTTGAAGTTAGTGCTGTATCGGAGGACGGGGTAGTGATGGCCGTGAGGCATCGAACACTACCTATAGAAGGTATTCAATTTCATCCGGAGTCCATCATGACAGATTACGGGTATCAGATGCTCGTTAATGCTTATCACTCCGCTGTTTCCAAAAGTAGTTTGGAACTGGAGGGAGCGCTTCAATGAAAGGGCCAACCTTATTATTCGAGTTTAGTGATCGTTATGGAGACAAGAGCCCTAAAAGATTTGCTGACCCGGAGCGTGTTATTTCTGCTGAAACGGTCGAACAGGTGGAGCAAGCGTTTCTTGAAGTTGAACAGGCGTTGCAGCAAGGCTTTTATGCCGCAGGATTTGTGTCCTACGAAGCTGCACCTGCTTTTGATAAGGCTTTACAAGTTCATTCGAACTCAGAATGGCCGCTGGTCTGGTTTGGAATATTTAATGAACCAGTCTCTAGCGAAGTAAATCCCCACTCGGACTCGTTTCAGGTATCAGATTGGCTCATGGAAGGCGATTACAGCCAGTATAAAGAAGGTATAAGCGAGATAAAAAAGGCCATAAAGCTGGGAGAGACTTACCAGGTAAACTACACAACCAGGCTGAAGGCTGACTTCTCAGGAAATGAATATGTATTTTATAAACAACTGGCTGCTGCACAGAAATCTTCGTACAGTGCTTATATTAATACGGGAACACACCAGCTTTTATCCGCTTCACCTGAGTTGTTTTTCCGTATCGATGATGGGACGATCACCACAAAGCCGATGAAGGGAACAGCCCCCCGGGGCAGGTTTCTTGCAGAAGATGAAAAACGGAAAGCTGACCTTCTTCGTTCAGAAAAGGAACGCTCCGAAAATCTGATGATTGTGGATTTACTTCGAAATGACCTCGGGAGGATTGCTTTACCCGGGTCCGTCCATGTACCTGAGCTCTTTGAAGTGGAGACTTATCCAACCGTCCATCAAATGACCTCCACGATAAAAGGACAACTCGATGATTCCTTCAGTATGTGGGAAGTCTTTCAAGCTTTATTCCCGTGTGGATCTATTACGGGCGCCCCTAAAGTTCGGACGATGGAATATATTCGAAAGTTAGAACGCAGTCCGCGTGAAGTGTATTGCGGAGCCATAGGATATATGACCCCTGAAAAGGAAGCCGTTTTCAACGTTCCGATTCGTACAGTTATGTTGAATAATGGAACGGCTGTCTATGGGACAGGCGGGGGAGTAACATGGGAATCTACGTCTAAGGGAGAGTATGAGGAGATCCATACAAAGGCGAAACTTCTCACAGAAACTGTGCCTGAATTCCGGTTGTTAGAAACAATGAGATTGGATGATGGAAGGATTTCTTTACTTCCTTATCACCTGAAACGTGTGCAAAATTCCAGTGATTATTTTGGATTTAAAGTTGATCAGGCCCTGCTGCTACGGAAAATTCGTGAAATTACTTCCCTTCATCGACAAGGGGGGTACAAGCTAAGAATGTTGGTGGATCAAGAAGGGAATCCTGAAATTGAGTGCAAAACATTAGATGAATTCCCGTCAGCTTTAGAAGCCGAATTGGCCGATCAGCCCGTAGATGAGCAAGATCCTTTTTTGTTCCATAAAACGACTCACAGAAAAGTTTACGAAAAACATCAAAAGAAAAATAAAATGGTGTTGCTATGGAATCAAAAAGGTGAATTAACAGAGTTTACCATCGCTAACCTTGTGGTGAAATTTAATGGGGAATTTTACACGCCTCCCATTTCCTGCGGCCTGCTTTCAGGTACTTACCGAAAACAATTAGTCGAAGAAGGAAAACTTAAGGAGCGGGTTCTGAGGAAAGAAGAGTTGGAAAAATACCAGGAAATATGGATGATTAATAGTGTTCGCGGATGGGTTAGAGTCCATCTCATGGATTAGTCAGCACTTCGATGGAACAAAGGAGATGATGAAATGAAACATGTGGTTTTTTATGATGCTCAGTGTCCTTTCTGTTACCAGATTAAGAGAGTTTTCAGCAAGTTTGACTTGCTGGACCAAATTAAGTGGGTGTCTGTTCAAGCAATCGAGCAAAGTGGATTGTATCCCTACTTAGAAGGCCGTAACACCCTGGATGAGATTCATATGCTGACGAAGGAAGGGGAGATCAAGAAAGGGTTCTTTACGATACGCAGATTGATGCTTGTATTGCCACCCGTTTCTTTAATTGGTCTTCTTCTTTATTTACCAGGTTTGAATCTTATCGGAGCCCCTCTTTATCAATGGTTTTCAAGCCACCGATACCAATGGTTCGGGCGCTATGACTACCCTAGATATTCCTAGAGAAACGCCCCCCTAGTCGCGGGGGCGTTTTTTGTTCTGACGTTTCCACATGCTTCTTGCCCCGAAAATAATAACGATAATGGCTATAATAAGCGCTGTCCAGCTCTCGTT
>NZ_JBAPTY010000311.1:0-2913 GCF_049282395.1 Halobacillus sp.
AAATTTGTCTCCGGCTTCCTTCAGATTCCAGGTCACCCTGGACACCCTTGCCTTTGACTAACGGCTACAACGACCTTCGCCGATCGGGACTTGAACCCTATAGTTTATACCCATGCCGGGCACACCATAACAAAGACCAGTCCCATTTGGACTGGTCTTCTTTTTCTTTTATTGGAAAGTAATCTCCTGAACTTTATCTGCATCCAGTTCCTTAATCACTTCTACAATCAAACTAACTGCATTTTCGAAGTCATCACGGTGAAGCATAGCTGCATGAGAATGAATATAGCGGGTGGCAATCGTAATGGAAAGAGCAGGTACTCCGTCATGACTCAAGTGGATCGCTCCAGAGTCTGTACCTCCGCCTGCAAGAGAATCAAATTGATAAGGTATTTGATTCTTATCAGCCGTATCCGTCACAAAGTCACGTAAGCCCTTATGAGAAATCATAGACGCATCATACAAAATGATCTGAGGCCCATCTCCCATTTTACTGGAGGCATCCTTATCGGACACGCCAGGGGTATCGCCTGCAATTCCTACGTCTACACCAAAGGCGATATCTGGATTAATCAGGTTCGCAGATGTACGGGCACCACGAAGCCCTACCTCTTCCTGTACCGTCCCTACACCATAAACCACGTTCGGGTGCTTTTCACCTTTTAGACGTTTTAAAACCTCAATAGCGATAGCACAGCCAATTCGGTTATCCCACGCTTTAGCCAGAAGCATTTTTTCATTTTTCATCTGAGTGAATTCGAAGTATGGAACCACAGAGTCCCCAGGCTTCACTCCAAATTCTTCAGCCTCTTCCCGGCTTGAAGCACCGATATCGATAAACATATCTTTGATTTCCACTGGTTTCTTACGCTGCTCAGCAGGAAGAATATGCGGAGGCTTCGAGCCAATAACACCCGTCAGGTCTCCCTTTCTTGTCATAAGAGTAACACGCTGGGCAAGCATTACCTGACTCCACCAGCCCCCGACCGTTTGGAAATAAACGTAGCCATGATCATCAATACGGGTAACCATGAAGCCCACCTCATCCAAGTGCCCCGCAACCATGACACTCGGACCTTTTTTATCTCCAGTCTTCTTAGCAATCAAGCTGCCAAGATTGTCTGTAAATACCTCATCAGCGAAAGGTGTAATATACCTTTTCATTACTTCACGAGCTTCCCTTTCATTTCCCGGTACACCCTTAGCATCTGTAAGGTCTTTCAGCATGGTCAGTGTTTCATCTTTTTTAGCCATATGTAATAATTCCTCCTTTTTATTTCCATGTGTTATTATATATCTTTTCAAGCGATTTCACAAAAAATTGCGTCTCTTTGCTCTTAATATCCCTGATCCTGCCGCTCATAATTCACTTCATTTTTAGCATGATACGCACGAACCAGTTCAGCTTCACTAAATCCCAGCGTCTCCCCCAGGCTAAGGTAACTTCCAAATAATTTCTTATAATTTTCGTCATTTGTATGGTTACGAAACTGTTCTATGAGGGAATACACCGCTAGAAAAGCTTCTGTTTGTGATGCAAAAGGTGTAACAGGCTGCGACTCATACCGGTGCCCCAGGTCCAGCCCTAAGGATAAAATAAAATGAAGACCATCTACATATTCTTCTAAAATCACTTCTTTCGCACTAGCTTGCTTGGTACTCCAGAATTTAAAGCAGCGCGTTTCGTTTGCTAATTCACCTAATTCCACTTGAAGAGCCAGGACCTTTTCTTTTATGTTTTCTGAGCTATTCAGTTGATGATGTGTTTCAATATAATGATCAAGCTTTTCCTGCATAAGGTATAAGGTTTCCCAATTCATAAGATCTGACTCCTTCCCAAAAGCGTATCCTTAATAAATGTATCATTTTTTGAAACAAAACGACACTTCAAAACGTATATAAACTACTAACCCAAAAATAGGGAGACGATAAGTATGATCATAATCCTTTTTCGTATATTATTACTAATTGCTATTGCATTCATCTTATATACAGCCTACAAATTTGCTGTTAATCCACGAAGGAAACTGGAACTGGCCCGTGATAAAAAAGAATTTTATTTTCATGATAACAAAGAAAATACAAAAGAGAACTTTCTTATGACTTACAAAGGGTTTGTATTTGAAGGAGAGAAATATTTAGGCACGACGGAGCATTCCTTTGAGGTGGTTACGATTAACGTGAGCACCCATGAGCCCGAAAGGCTTCAAGGACTGGATCGAGAAGACATTTATTTTCTAGAGCAGGAAATCCTTATACGCTACCCTTATGCCTCCATTGAGTGGAAATATCCTATTAATCGCTTGATTATTCATCCTTTAGATGACAATTATTAAAAAAGGCTGATCCACGATGTGGAGCAGCCTTTTTTCATGGAGCAGTATGAAAGAAATCTTTCCAAACAAAGACTTCAATTTTCTTTCGGATTGTAAAACTTAATACAACTAAAAAAATTGAAAAAATTATCATCATAGGGATGGACAATAAAGAAATCCACTGCCCCATGGACGTGTAGATCACAGCTAAGGGAAAGTTTGCAAAAAGGGAAGATTTTGCATATTCTTTGAAATCCGCGCTGATTTCCAATAAACAGTAGGATAGTAAATTGAAATGAATAAAAGGAATCAAACGAAGAACAGCCACTTGCTTAACCGTTAAGTGAGCATTCTTTTTCATCCACTTTTCCTTCAGTCCTCGAAGCCTTTTCAACCCTGAGGGAACCAACCGAATCGTACGATAGAAAAGAAGGCTTGATAACATAGTACCAATAACTGAATAAGCGGTGCCCGCAATGGGACCAAACCATACCCCTCCCGTGATGCACACAAGCATCACCGGTAAAAACAGAAAAGGCCTTAATAAATGAATACCTATGAATAAGAGCGGTGCCCAGGCTTCTTGATGTTCGATCCA
>NZ_JBAPTY010000312.1:0-6091 GCF_049282395.1 Halobacillus sp.
CCTCAGGTCATCCAAATATTGGATGACCTGAGGTGGGGATTTTTGGGTTTTATCGTTACCTGACGAAGAACTCTTCCAGTACAAGAACGCAGGCTCCTATGGCGGAAGCGTGTTCGCCAAGCTTGGATAGAACGATAGACGTTTCTTTCGCTTTATCGGTTAATCCTCTGGACTGTATCGTTTCTTCTATTCCTTTCATCAGGAAATCTCCTGCATTCGATACCCCGCCGCCCACGATGATCCGCTTGGGATTAATCGTGTGTATTAAATTGGTCAATCCAATGCCTAAATATCGTCCCGTCTGATTTAATAGATCAATACTGAACTCATCACCTTCACACGCTGCCTGATAGACCACCTGACCATCTACCTTCTCAAAATCTCCATCAACCAGCTCATGTATGATCGAAGGTTTTCCGGTTTTTAATTCTTTTCGAGCCCGTTCGGCAATGGCTGGTCCCGCAGCCAGGGTTTGCAGACAGCCGTAATTACCGCATGTGCATTTTGGTCCAGAAAGATCAATGGTTACATGGCCAATTTCACCAGCTATACTGTTTTCCCCGTGAAAAAGCCTTCCCTTAATCATCATTCCTGCACCGATTCCGTTCCCTACATTCACTCCAACCATGTTGTCCGCATCGTTTCCATTACCGAACCAGTATTCACCTAACGTCATGGTACGCGCATCATTTTCGACTTTTACAATCATATTGAAGTCTTTTTCCAGTTCTTCTTTTATAGGAATATTTCGAAGCTGAAAAGAGGGAGCAAAAAGGGAAATACCTTCTTCAGGGTCGACAATCCCGTGCATCCCCACTCCTATTCCCAGAAATTTATCTGGATCGTTGTTTCCTGAATAAAGAAGTTCCTGAATTCCCTGTTTCATAATGGATAAGATATCTTCATTCCCTGGATAGTTACCGATGGGCAGACTGGTTACATCTTTTAAATCTCCGAAAAGGTTGGTTACCACGAATTTCATATGGAAAGTTCCTACATCTATGCCAAGAGTATAAAATTGGTCAGCATTGATTTCCAGAAGTGTAGGCTTACGCCCGCCTTTAGACATTCCTTGGGTAGTCTCTATAACAAACTGTGTATTAATCAGTTCCTTCACAATGTTACTGACTGTGGGGGGAGTAAGACGGGTTTGTTTAGCGATTTCCGCCCGGGATATAGGTCCTTCTTCACGTATCATATTTAAAATGATGGATCTGTTCATTGATTTCATTAATTGGAAACTGCCTCGTGTGTACTTTGTAGTCATTTCATCTCCTCCAACATTTCTATCTTCCCCTATCATATCATAAATCTTACTAATTTAATTTATTTAACTAAGTAAAAAGGTTATCAGCTAAAGCATGGTAAAGTATCTCTTTCCACCCATAAACTATTTTGGTAATTTTGAAAAAACTCTTTTCATTTTACGTTTAGTATGCTAACTTATAACTAGTTAATTAATTTATTTTAGTAAGTTTTGAAAACGCTATCAAAGAAGGGGGAGCAAGATAATTATGAAAAACTGGTGGAAAATGTTTCTGGTAGTGGGCCTTGTTGCTGGGGTTCTGGCTGCCTGTTCAGGCAATAGTGGAAGTGGTGGAGATGAATCTTCAGGTGATGAGGGTGGAGAACCATCCGGGGAAATAACGGTTTGGGGCTGGAACGTAGCAGCTGAATCGATGGAACTTGCGGTTGATGGATTTAAAGAGCAATATCCTGATGTTGAAGTGAAGGTAGAGGATATCGGAAGATTGGATGTTTATGAAAAGCTGACGGTAGGACTAGCTTCAGGAGGTAATGGTTTACCCGACGTAGTTATGGTAGAGTCAGATCGCCTGGCTAACTATTATGATCAATTCCCTGATGCCCTTACTAACCTTTCAGAACTTGGTTATGATGACCATAAGGACAAGTTCGGCGAGTATAAGCAATCTGTTACTCAAAATGCGGATGGAGAATTTTTCGCTGCCCCGTGGGATGTTGGACCGACAGGCGTTTTCTATCGTACCGACGTCTTTGAAGAAGCCGGAGTAAATCCCGAAGATATTAAAACATGGGATGATTACATCGAAGCAGGAAAAACAATTAAAGAGAAAACAGGTACGCAGATGGTACCTATCGATATCGCAAAAGATGATGCCTTATACCGCATGATGCTGAACCAGCAGGGTGCGTATTATTATGATGAAGAAGGAAATATTGATGTGACTTCAGAAGAATCTAAAAAAGCATTTGAAGTGATTCAGCAACTTGAAAACGAAGAGCTTGTTTTGAACAATGATGGCTGGAATGGCGTAGTATCTGCGACAGTTAACGGGGAAGTAGCAACCGTTCCATTTGGTGTATGGTATTCAGGTACCATCAAAGACCAGGCCCCTGATCAAGATGGTCAGTGGGGAGTCTTCCAACTGCCAGCTTTTGAAGAGGGCGGCAACCGTGCAGCTAACTTAGGCGGATCGGATCTTGTCATTCCATCTTCAACAGATAATCAAGGTGCAGCTTATGCTTTCGTAGAATATTTCACGACAGAAGTAGATCCTCAAATGAAAGCTCTTAAAGAAAAAGGAATCTTCCCATCCTTGAGTTCTACTTATGAAGAAGAGTTCTTTACCCAGGAGTCTGAATACTTCTCTAATCAACAGATCTATAAACTGTTCTCTGAAGAAGTGGCTGATATTCCTGTAGCCAACTATACAGCTGACTATGCTCGTGCTTTTGATACAATGTCTGATACTCAAGCTTCTATCTTGCTTGATGGTACGAAAATTGAAGATGCTTTACAAAATGCGGCTGAAAAGCTGAAAAGTGAGACAGGTCGTGAAGTGACCGAGTAATCTTTATGATCTTCCTGCTTGGTTCCGTATAGTAAGAAATGGTCGGTCAGTCTCCTTCATATAAGGAGATTGACCGACTTTTTAGATTTTTTGGAATTAAAGCAGACATATAAAAAACGTTGTGTTATTATTAAGTAAATTAAATTAATTAATAAAGTCATCCAGTTTTGAAAGCGCTTATATAAGGCGCGGGTACTTTAATTAAGGAGGTAGAATTCATTTGAGTCAAACCAATGCTGAACCAGCAAAATCCAACCAACCTAAGAAACGGAAGCGCTGGATTACGCCCAAGAATGTCCCTTATTTATTCATTCTGCCGGCTGTCACCTTTTTTCTAATCTTCACGGTTTATCCTGTTATTTCTTCATTACTATTAAGTTTCCAAAAGCGTGAAGGTTCCGGCTATGTATTTGCGGGTCTTGAAAACTATATACGGTTGTTTCAGGACGGACTCTTCTATAAAGCGCTTGGCAATACGTTCTTGATTCTACTCATACAAGTGCCGATTCAGTTATTTCTTGCCGTGATCATCGCTGTAGCTTTAAATTCCCAACTGGTAAAAATGAAGAGCTTTTTCCGGATTGCCTTTTTCATGCCAGCCATTACAGCGCTCGTGGCTTCGTCAATTATTTTCATGATTATGCTAGATGAGAACTATGGTCTGATTAACTATCTGCTTTCCTTTGTGGGCGTGGAGCCTATCGCCTGGCTGTCTGACCCATTTTGGGCGAAAGTAGCTCTTATGGTTGCGATTACCTGGCGGTGGACGGGCTATAACATGGTTATCTTCCTGGCAGGTCTTCAGAATATCCCTGGGTCCCTTTATGAAGCTGCAGAAATGGACGGAGCAAGTAAGCTGAAGCAGTTCTTTTATATAACGATCCCTCAGCTGAAACCCATCTTCTTATTTACTTTCGTACTTTCTACGATCGGTACACTGCAATTATTTGATGAACCATACATTCTTACCGAAGGCGGACCGAATAACTCCACTTTAACCATTACTTTGTACTTATATCAGAATGGTTTCAGATATTTTGACTTTGGTTATGCCTCCGCTATTGCATATGTACTCGTACTAATCATTGGTGTTCTATCCTGGGCACAAATGAAATGGGCAGGTGAAGATAAATAATGAAAAACGTCAGTCCTTTAAAAAAGACTCTATTGTACTTCTTTCTCTTTGTAGGGGTTATTGTTTCCGTTTTTCCATTCTATTGGATGTTCGTAGGTGCAACCAATCCATCAGGTGAAATCTTTAAAGTGCCGCCTAACTTCTTTCCGGGCACTCATGGGTGGGAAAACTTTAAGAATCTAAATGAAAATGTCGGCATTATTAGAGTACTGGGCAACTCTTTGCTGATCACACTCACCTTCACCGCTTTAGCTGCCATCATTTGTACAGCAGCCGGTTACGCTTTTGCCAAGTTTCAGTTTAAAGGAAGAAATCAGATCTTCTTTATGCTGCTAGTGGCGATTATGATTCCGTACCATGTTACGTTAATTCCTTTGTTTGAAATTTTCTCAAACGTCGGCTGGCTGAATACGTTCCAGGCAGTAATTCTGCCACAGGCTGCCTATCCATTCGCGATTTTCTTAATGCGTCAAAATATGCAGGCCATCCCTGATTCATTACTGGAAGCTGCCCGAGTCGACGGAGCTGGAGAATTCCATATCTTTTTCCGGATTGTACTCCCGGTTATGAGACCGGCACTCGCTGCCGTCGGTATTTTCTTATTCATGTTCCAGTGGAACAACTTTATTTGGCCGCTTGTTGTACTTCAGTCACAGGATATGTACACCTTACCGGTAGCTTTATCCAGTCTGGTAGGGATGTCCCGTATAGACTACGGACAGGTTATGATGGGGACGACGCTCTCCACCTTGCCAATTATGATTTTCTTCTTACTACTGCAAAAACAGTTCATCTCCGGTATTCTTGGTGGATCTGTTAAGGAATAAAGAACGAATAGACAGGTGGTGTCGTTGTGTCGATTTATATTAATGAAGAAAGACAGCAATTTCATCTTACAAACGGTCAAATCAGTTACATCTTCCATGTGATGAAAAATGGGCAGTTAGGGCATCTGTATTATGGGCAGGCGTTGACGGATCGCGAGGACTTCACACACTTTCAAACCTATGAAAATACTGTTCCGTACACCACTCATACGTTCGCGGATGATGCTGACTTTTCATTGGAAACAGTGAAACAGGAATTTCCTCTTTACGGAAAAGGAGACTTCAGGGAGGCCGCTCTTCAAATTGAAGACGATCAACAAATTCAGGTATCTGATTTTTCTTTCCAGGGATATGAAATAGGAAAAGGGAAGCCGAAGCTGCAAGGTCTTCCCGTTTCCTTTGCCCAGGAAACGGAAGCAGAGACGCTGACTATCCGATTAATGGATAAAGTAACTGGAGCAGAAATTCATCTGTTCTATACCTTATTTGAGAACCTGCCGATTTTAACCCGAAGTCATAAGATTAAGAATGGTTTTGAATCAACGCTGGAAATAAAGCGTCTGATGTCCTTAACGCTGGATCTGCCGGATGCGGATTATGAACTGATGCATCTTTCCGGAGCCTGGGCACGAGAACGTCATGTTAAAAAGCGAAAGCTGGAGCAGGGAATGCAATCGATTTCCAGTAACAGAGGAGCAAGTTCACACCTGCATAATCCATATCTCATGTTGAAAAGACCAGCAGCTACAGAACATCAGGGAGAAGCGATCGGTCTCCAGTTTATCTACAGCGGAAATTTTCTTGCGCAGGCAGAGGTAGACCATTTCAATCAAACTCGCTTATCGATGGGGATTCATCCGGGCTCATTTCAATGGACGCTCGAAAAAGGAGAAAGCTTCCAAAGTCCTGAAGCAGTTCTGTCCTTTTCAGATAAAGGATTAAATGGCATGAGCCAGGCGCTTCACGATTGGCAGCGGAGACATCTAATTTCTCCTGGATGGATGAAGAAAGAGCGGCCGATTCTTATTAATAATTGGGAAGCTACTTATTTTGATTTTAATGAGGAAAAGCTGGATGCCTTTACGACGGAAGCTGCACAATTAGGAATAGAACTCTTCGTTCTGGATGACGGATGGTTCGGAAAACGGGACGATGATACGAGTTCTTTAGGGGACTGGTTTGTCGATAAGAGGAAATTGCCGAATGGGATTGGTGCGCTTTCGCGTACGGTGAAACAGAAAGGTCTGCAGTTTGGATTATGGTTTGAACCGGAAATGATCAGTCCTAAGAGTGAA
>NZ_JBAPTY010000313.1:0-9312 GCF_049282395.1 Halobacillus sp.
TATTCATCATGAAAAGCCTGATCCTCCATAGCCTGGTCAAGAGCATCTTCCAGTTCCTGAAGAGGTCCCATTAATGTCTCAGGTACATATTTGCCTCCAAAGTCACCGAATCTGCCTTTAACGTCTGGAAATACTTGCAACATTCCGCTCCACCTCTTTCGTAATCGCTTGTATTTTACTAAGATCTTTTTGTTCATCATTTTCGATACCGCTTGATAGGTCGATTCCTTCCGGACGGTAGGCAATTAATTCTGCCACGTTTTCCGGCGTAACTCCTCCGGCAATCAGGCAGGGAACTCCCTGCTCAAAAGCTATATCGCGATACTCAGGGATCGCTTCCCAGTCAAATCGGACACCTGTGCCGCCTGAGACTCCCTTTACCTTTGAGTCAATCAGATAGCCGTCCGCAACTCCCTGGAACACTTCCATTTGATTTTTCCCATTCTGCTGGTGATGAATGACCTTCCATACGGGAAGGCCGAAAGATTCCTTTATTTTTAACAAATCAGAGACCTTTTCATTTCCATGCAGCTGAATAACATCGAGTGGAACAAAATGAAGAACTTCCTCTATTTCTTCAATGCTTGGATCGATGAACACCCCGACAAGCTTCTGCTTCGGACGAATCTGTCTCACCCAGCGGCCGGCCAGCTCAGGGCGTACGTAGCGTTTCGTTTTTCTAACAAAAATGAAACCGACGTGTGTGGCACTGGAGGAGGTGGTTTTCGTCAAATCCGATAAGGAGCGGTTGCCGCAGAACTTAATGATAGGCTCCTTCATAACACGTTGACTCCCGTCATTAGGTCCTGGACACCTTTTTTGATGTCCGCCTGTTTCATAAGTGATTCTCCGACAAGTACTCCTTCAGCTCCGTAGCCGACTACTTCGCGTAAGTCTTCATTTGTAAAAATTCCGCTTTCAGAAACAAGAAGGGATTCTTTAGGCGCAAGCTCCGCCATTCTTTTCGTCTGGGAAAGCTTCGTTTCAAAGGTATGCAGGTTACGGTTGTTCACGCCAAGGATTTCTGGGGTGAATTCCTTCAGCACCTTTTCCAGTGTTTCTTCACTGTGAACTTCCACTAACGCTTCCATGCCCAGATCCTGAGCCTGCAGATAAAGTTCGTGAAGCTTTTCCGCTTCTAGCGCTTCACCGATCAACAGTACGGCATCCGCTCCAATATAGGCACTCTCCGCAATTTGCATGGAGTCGATGATAAAGTCCTTACGTAAAACGGGAACGTCCACCACTTTTTTGATATCCGTCAAAAAGTCCCGATGGCCCTGAAAGAAGTGCTGATCAGTTAGTACAGAAATCGCCTGAACACCAGCCTGGTTATATTCATGTCCGATCCGTACAGGATTAAAATCTTCACGGATAATCCCTTTGGACGGGGAGGCTTTTTTCACCTCTGCAATCAGTCCTGCCAAATGGGGAGAATTTTTCAAGGATTCCTTTAGTGAATAGTTTGTAAATGATTGTTCTTCTGGTAAGAAGAGGCGTTCTACTTCTTGCCGCTTCACAGCTAGAATGGTCTCAAGCATACTGGCGATCCTCCCTTTCCACTGCTACAGATTCAAAGTAACGACGGGTCACCCCTGTCTGGATGGCCTCTTGAACTTGCTTAACTCCATCACGAAGGTCTTCGGCTTTCCCTGCTACATAAAGACCGGCTGCTGCATTCATGGTGACGATTGTCGTTGCGCTTTCGTTCGCGTTACCGAGCATCACCGCTTCAATCATCGCTGCACTTTGTTCTGTTTTTTCTATTTGTATATCTTCGAGTTTTCCTCTGGTAAGACCGAGGTCTTCCGGGGTCACCGTAGTACGGCTGATGATTCCGTCTTTCAGTTCAACCAGGTCGGTAAT
This sequence comes from Halobacillus sp., assembly GCF_049282395.1. Lineage (NCBI taxonomy): Bacteria > Bacillati > Bacillota > Bacilli > Caryophanales > Bacillaceae > Halobacillus > Halobacillus sp. The sequence goes on from NZ_JBAPTY010000313.1 coordinate 1,867, forward strand.
TCCGGTTATGGTTATTTCATCTAACCCATCACGGCCTGTCGCTAACAACACGTGTTTCGAACCAAGGTTGTACAGCGCTTCGGCCATCTTCTCCGCGTAGCCCGTGTCATAAATACCGATTAGCTGACGGCGTGCATTCGCCGGGTTGGACATCGGTCCAAGCAGGTTGAAAACGGTACGGAAACCAAGTTCCTTCCGGGCAGGACCTGCGTGCTTCATCGCCTGATGATACAGAGGAGCGAACATGAACGTCATTCCTTTTTCCTGGAGAGCCTTAGCGCCTTCCTCGGGAGTTGTATCGATCGGTATACCGAGTGTTTCGAGCACATCGGCACTGCCGCTTCGGGAGGATACTTTACGATTGCCGTGTTTCGCTACCTTCACACCCATGCTGGCAAGAATAATAGAAACAGCGGTCGAAATATTAAACGTAGAAGCTCCATCGCCTCCTGTACCGCACGTGTCTACAACTGAATCATCCTGAACATCAAGCTTCATCATGTTCTCCCGCATCGCCTGGACAAACCCGGTCATCTCATCAACCGTCTCTCCGCGATAGCTCATCACGCTCAGCATGCTCATCAGCTGTCCTGTAGTCGCTTCTCCCTTCATGATGGCGTCCATAGTAGCAAATGCTTCCTTCTCAGATAGAGTCTCTCCAGATACTACTCGTTTTAAGATATCGTTCATTTGTACTCCACTCCTTCTCTGCTCGTCTCGAATACCTGCTCAGCTATTTGAATCGTTCTCTTAAGGGCACTTGCTTTACTTAACGTTTCCTGAAATTCCGTCTCTGGATCTGAATCAGCCACGATCCCGGCTCCTGCCTGGATATAAAGATCTTTTCCGACCAGGGTCATCGTCCGGATCGTAATGCAGGAATCGATATTGCCATCGAAACCGAAATACAAGATTCCTCCGCCGTATAAGTTACGAGGGGTGGGCTCCAGCTCCCTAAGAATCTGCATCGCCCGCACTTTAGGAGCTCCGGATAATGTTCCAGCAGGGAAGGCTGAACTTACGGCATCAATGGGGGAAATGTCTGATCTCAGCTGCCCTACGACTTTACTGATGATATGCATAACTTTTGAAAATCGCCCGATGGTCATATATTCGGTAACATCCACCGAACCAAATTCAGCTACCCGTCCGATATCGTTGCGAGCGAGATCGACCAGCATGCGATGTTCCGCCAGCTCTTTTTCATCTGCCAAAAGTTCTTCAGCGAGAGCGTCATCTTCTTCCTGAGTGGCTCCACGCTTTCTCGTACCTGCGATCGGGTGAATTTCAAGTTTCCCTTCCTGCACTTCCAGTAAACGCTCTGGAGAGCTCCCAATTACTTCTACATCATTAAACTTCAGAAAGAACATATAAGGAGAAGGATTGACGTTTCTTAATACGCGGTACAATTCAAAACCGCTCCGCTCTGTGACGGTGTGAAAGCGTTGGGATAATACAGCTTGAAATATATCACCAGCGCGGATGTATTCCTTAATTTTCTCTACATCGTTTTTGAACTTATCAGGATGGTAATTGCTGTCGAGTTCAACACCGGCATCCTCTTCCAAGTCACCGGCAAGCATTAAATCCGGCAGTCCCTGGTGGTTCATTAGTCGCTGCTGCACTTTTTTAATACGCTGTCTGGATTGTTCATATATAGTAGAAGAGAGCGATTCGTTATCGACTCTTGCATACGTTAAAATGGTTACTTCCTTGGTTTTGTGATGATACGCAATTAGCGTCTGGCAAAATAATAAATGATAATTAGATAAGGACAATTCGTCCTGAATGGCACGAGGCACTGGCTCATAGTCGGAAATCGCATCATAACTGATGTACCCGACTCCCCCTCCTTTAAAAGGAAGTGGGACATCGGCCGGTTTTACATTCAGAGTGCTTACCACATGGTTAAACGCTTCTTTAAAAGTAGCAGCCGATTCTTTGGTCTTTTTTTGAAAATCAGAAATCACAAAATCCGCCTCGTCTTCTTTTATTTCCATCATCGGATCTAAGCCAATGAAGGAATAATTCGACCAGGGTGATTCAGGATCCTGACTTTCCAGCATATAAACAGCTTCATCATTGAGCGCATGAAACATGTGTATAGGGGTTAACGTATCGGTAAAAAAAGATTGGCTTACGGGAATGGTCTGATGCTCGCGGGCATCCTGGATAAATCTTTCGTACGTGGTCATGGGCTCACCTCTCCATATAAATTTATGGAGAATGAGACGTTGAGAGGATAAATATAAGAGGATGATAAATATAATTCTATAACGGCCAGGCAATCTTCCAGCTCCTTCGTCTGTTGATCCCTGTGCTCACTCAGCTATGCTCATCCTAGAAACCTCAACTCTACGGCTCTCATTCTCATCTCAACTATGCTTTATTCTGATCACTTTTAAATAGTCTATAAAATTCAGACAATAATGTCAACCATCGGCGTTTGGCTGAGTATTCAACCATCTGTCCGTTACCTTATCGACACAGTTTCGAGATGTTTGGGTCCGTTGCCATCAAAGTATTAAGATTGTTGAGTAAATAATTCTCTTTACTGCGTCCCTACACGACATAGGGTCGATCGACGTGGCTGCCGGACGTGGAAATCTTAGTCGATCGTCCATTGTTAACACAGGCTTCCCGAGGGAAGGCGTAAGCCTGAGGAAGCTCAGCGCAAGGGATGTTCGACTAAAACCGCCACGTCCTGTGGCAACGTCGAACGACCCTGCGTCTTGCAGGGCCGGAAAGCGAATCGTCTCCCGCCAGACCTGGGAAGAATCAACTTGGAAGTTTTACAGATACTCTTTAAAAGAAATGGATGAATTTTTTACATGAAATTTGAACGAATTCTGCTGGCTGTTCGTCTTATAAGTAAGTCGGAAATGAGGAATGATGATGGATTCTAATGACATTCAACTTGCTAAGCAGGGAGACCAGCAACTTTTAGCTAAACGGCTCAAAGAAAATTACTCCTTCCTTGTCAAGTACGTGTGGAAGATGAGCGGCGATGAGCAATTGGCTTACGATGTAACACAAGAGACGCTCGTAAAAGCGATCCAGAAAATTAGTCAATATAAAGGAAAGTCCTCCTTCTCATCATGGCTGATCCAAATTGCCACTCATACGTACCTGGACATCAAACGAAAACAAAAGCGAGCCTTCACTTATGAACAATCCGAAGCCGCACGCCTGAAGCGGGAGGAAATGACCGACTCCATACCTGCCGAATGGTATGACGTGCAGCAGGCCCTTCTTCAATTAGAGGACCAGTACCGCATCCCTATTGTATTAAAACATTACTACGGCTATGACTATGAGGAAATTGCTCAAATGACCAAAGCTAAAACAGGAACGGTGAAATCGAGAGTCCATTATGGGCTTAAACAGTTAAGAAAGGAGCTCGGCGAACATGAAGGATGACAAGAACATAGAGAGCCTGCTGCGAACCACCGCCCATCAAATGGATAAAGAGATCGAAGTTGAGGAACCTTCCCTTGCTTACTTTACTGATTTAGTTCAAAAGGAAACAGAAGCCTGGTATAAGAGGCTATGGATCGAACTCGCTCTTCTCTGGCTGATGGCTGTCATTTGCCTTAGCGTCTTAGCAGTCAGTGTGGTTTACGCCCCGCTTGTATTTATAGGGATTCAACTGCTTTCCGTTATCGTTCTATTTGGTTACTTCCTTAAGGAAAGCTCCGGAACGGTGGCGTGGCGATCATGAAGCATTATGGACCTGAAGAAATCCCATTGTGGGGGATTCTGTTAATAGGGATTATATTAATTACACAAAGCTCTATTCTTTACATTAAAGCAAGAAAAAGAGGCAAAGCCCCCTGGTTATGGGGAATTATAGGACTTATTCAATTTCCGATTCCAAGTCTGGTGTACTTCATCCTCACTAAAACCGTCTGGAATGAGAAGAAGAACGCCCAGGGGCAGGATCATTCATGAATATTCTGCTGATCACCCTGGCTATAACCGCTCAGTTGCTGGGATATGGGCTCCTCTTTTTTCATCTGGGGACAGGAATTGCCCTTGTATTGAGCTCCTATTTACTTTTAATCATCATCATTTACAGATTAATTCTTGAAAGAAAAAAAGAAAAAAGAGAGGAAGATCAACGTGATTATCGTGACTACTGACTTTATTCCAGGTTATGAGATTAAGGAGTTAAAAGGGTTTGTAAGAGGCAGCACGGTTCAGTCTAAACATATTGGCCGGGATATCATGGCAGGATTAAAAAACCTGGTCGGAGGAGAGATTACGGACTATACCAATATGATGGATCAGGCGCGCCAACAGGCAATTGGACGGATGATTGAGCACGGAGAGTCTAAAGGTGCAGACGCCGTTATAGCCGTACGGTTAGAGACTTCCAGCATATCAAGTTCCGCTTCCGAGATCATGGCCTATGGAACAGCGGTTACACTAAACCCGTCTCCTCGCAACTAACATGAAAGGAGGATTGTTATTATGTTAATGATGCAGAATGCTCTCCAGATTTTACAGGAAAATCTAGCTATTATTGCTCCTCTTATCGTCATACAAATCATTCTTATGATTGCTGCCTTAATTAGTTTAATTCGCACAGAAGAAACAAACGGACCGAAATGGGTGTGGGCGTTAGTTATTGTCATTTTCAACACACTAGGTCCTATCGCTTACTTTATTTTCGGCAGGAGGTTTGACGCGTGATTACGGTACAAAATCTATCCAAAGTCTATCAGAGTAACCGGGCGGTTGATGATATTTCTTTTACATTATCGTCTGGAAAGTGTATTGCCCTTCTTGGACCAAACGGTGCCGGAAAAACAACTGCTCTCCGAATGATGGCTGGATTAATCTCCCCTACAAGCGGCACAGTGGAACTTTTAGGAGAGCATTCCGGTGATATCCGCAGCCATATCGGCTACCTCCCTCAACATCCTCATTTCCACTCGTGGATGACAGGTAAAGAATTTCTTATCTACGCCGGTAAGCTGGCTCACCTATCTAAGAAAGAAGCCGCTTCCCGTGCGGACCAGCTGCTTACCAGAGTTGGAATCTTTGAAGTAAGGAATAGAAGAATTTCCAAGTATTCCGGGGGAATGAAACAGCGTCTTGGTATAGCGCAGGCACTGATTCATAAGCCTGAGCTATTGATGCTTGATGAACCCGTTTCCGCGTTAGATCCGATTGGACGGCGTGATGTACTTAATTTAATGGAAGAATTGAAAAAGGAAACAACCATCCTTTATTCCACACACATCTTAAACGATGCTGAAGAATCAAGTGATGAGATCCTCCTTATGCATGAAGGGAAAATTGTGGAGTCAGGCTCGCTTTCTTCCTTAAAAGACAGGCACCAAGTTGATAAAATTTCTCTTCAATTTGAAGACAAACCCGAATCCTACAGGCAGAAACTGGACCATCTAGACGTGGTTACCCGTACGGAAATAAAAAAAGAAACGCTCGACGTGTACGTTACTGACCAGGCGCGGGCACGAGAAAGCATACTGAACCTGGCGTTGAAGGAACACTGGCCACTTCTTCAGTTTGAAATGGGCAGAATAACACTTGAAGATCTGTTTATGAAGGTGGTGCAAAGTTATGCAGTGGCTGACCGTATTCAATAAAGAACTGTTGGAGTCATGGAGAAATTTTAAATGGATCTGGGTTCCTCTTGTTTTCATTTTGCTTGCCATTACGGATCCACTCACAACTTATTATCTTCCTCAAATCCTGGAGGCAACGGGCGGTCTTCCAGAGGGTGCAACTTTTGAGATGCCGGAACCTCCCCCTTCCGAAGTTTTCATGATGAGCGTCTCTCAGCTGAATCTTATTGGAGTGCTGATTATCGCTTTAATTACGATGGGGACCATTTCCGGCGAACGTAAAAGCGGCGTTGCCGAACTAATTCTGGTAAAACCGATTGCTTATCACTCGTACGTTACGGCTAAGTGGGCCGCCTACGCCTTACTCATCTGGGTATCCACTTTCATCGCTCTAGTGGCCAGCTGGTATTATGTGAATTTACTCTTCGGTGAAGTATCAGCAGGGAGCCTCTTGCGAACGGTTTTCTTTTACGGCTTATGGATGACATTCATTCTTACCATCAGCATTTTTATGAATACATTAAGTAAAACAGCCGGTCTTGTCTTATTCTTTACGATAACGCTCGTGATCGCATTGAATCTTCTTAGCAGTGTCTTTGCTCATGTGGTGGAATGGAGCCCGGCTTTAATCAGTACACACCTTAGAAATAACTTAATCTCCGGAGAATTATCAAGCGCCCTGTGGGGAAGCGCCGGAACAGCTGTCCTATTTATCATCCTCCTGCTCGCAGGCGCAGCCTATACCCTGAAACACAAAGAGATCTCCTGATAATGAAAATTACTAAAACCAAAAACCAAAATATTCCACCTCAGGTCATCCAGTTATTGGGTATACTGTAAGGTGGAAGATTGTCCTTGGTCTGGTTCGGGTATAGACTGAGGGCAAACTATTATTTGCAGAAGGAGAGATCTCTTATGAAACCAACCGCTTTAATTACGGGAGCTTCAGGTGGAATCGGCTATGAATTTGCCCGCCTGTTTGCCAAATCAGGGTACAATCTTATTGTTGTCGCCCGATCTGAAGATAAACTAATGCAACTGAAAGAAGAATTAGGTGAACATCCCGTCACGATCATTCCTCATGACCTATCTGAACCTGGAGCCGCTGAAGTTCTCTATAGTAAAGTGAAAGAACTCGGGCTTACAGTGGAAGTGCTTGTGAATAATGCAGGTTTTGGATTAAACGGTCAGTTTGATGAACTTCCCCTTCTCGATCAACAGAAAATGCTTCAAGTCAACGTAAACACCCTTACAGAATTAACTCATTTATTCTTACAGGATATTAAAAAAGCACCTCTACCTGATATACCAAAAGGGGTCATCAATGTCGCAAGCACCGCCGCTTTCCAGCCGGGACCTAAGATGGCTGTGTACTATGCCTCAAAGGCTTACGTCCTATCATTCTCTGAAGCATTAGTCGAAGAACTCCGCGGAACAGGTATTACCGTGTCCACCCTTTGCCCAGGAGCAACCGATACAGACTTCTTCAAAACGGCCAAAGCGGAGCACACAAAATTAGTAAACAGTACGATGTCTCCTGTAGACGTAGCGAAAGCTGGTTTTCTTGGTTTCGTAAAAGGAAAAAGAGTGATCGTTCCTGGAGCAGCCAATCAATCGATGGTTTATGCTTCCAAATTCATCCCACGTTCCACTGCAGCCAAACTGGCTCACTATATGGACCAATAGTCACTTCGAGCGAGTCAGGTATACATCTTTATCCCCATTAAAACAAGGAGCAAACTTCAAAGTTTGCTCCTTGTTGTGTATAATTGGAAGATCATGTTTATTTCTTTCAGGTAATATGAGGAGAGGGGACTAGTTTTGAAAAAAATAATCGGGTACACTTTATTAA
>NZ_JBAPTY010000314.1:0-4119 GCF_049282395.1 Halobacillus sp.
TTCAGCAAGGATCATTAGTAGTAGAAGCGACACGTATTTGCTGGTCTTGCAGGACTTTCAAGCGTACATCCAACACCATTTTTTCTTCTATTTTGGTGAAACACCCTTCGTAAAAAGAAGCTGGGCCGTGAAGAGGCAGTCGATCCAGCGCTTCATCCCACTCAATAATCTTACTGGATACAAGTTCACAATACGCAAGTTCATTGTAGAATTGGGAGCTCTCCTGGTGAAATTGGGAGATGTCACTAGATAGTAATTGATCTTTTTCCGGGTAGCCTGAAGGTAATGATTTCGATACTCCAAAGTCAAACTCCTGGCGATCATTCAGCTTAGGCATGACTGGCATCGACAGAAAATCCTTGATTTCTGTTACACAGTCAAACGGAAGATCTACGGTGTAAGAATGTAAATCAGAAGCTACTGATTGATGTGTACTATGTTCAATCTCATGACACGGACTGGCGTATTGGATGTTTTTTCGTACAAATCCTTTAACAAATAACTTGTGAGTAGGAAGCAATAATCGACATTGAGTGAGGATGACTCGTTTCTTAATATCTTTGATCTCTAGTACTGGCTCAGGAAAAGTAATGGTTTCATTGATATTTATCTGTAAATCAAGTTCTGCCAGAACCACAGGAACCTTGGTAAAAATCTTTCCAATACTGACGCTTGGTGTAACGGGTTGATTTTTACAAGAGTTGATAGTGGAAGACCCCTTACAATCATAATGGTTTGCACCCTTGTGTAAATCTTTGTGTGAATCAGTCATTTGATTTCCTCCTCAAAAATTATAGTACATCGTATGTAGGGCAGATCACTATGTTTGGGCGAAAGTCTGAATTCGGATTTGGTGTATAGGCTATAGCCCTTGAGTCGAAAGGAAATTATTTGTAGAGATTTTTTTATTATACTTGTCCATTACTACTATGAGATGAATGCCCAGCTTTAACGACTCATTTGAATGTTACAGCTGGATTAAAATAAGAGTTATTAAAAAACAACCACCCTTATACAAGTCTAAGGATGGTTGTTTTTGGCTTAACCGGCTGTAATGCGAACTTGTTGTTCTTGTAAAACGCTCACTGTAAAAGTAACCATCATTTTTTCAACTACGTGATGGAAGTATCCTTCGTCTACAGGGCTTTGATCATAGTCATTATGATGAGAACGTCTGTCTGTAGCTTCATCCCATTCAATTATTTCGTGTGCCAATAATTCACAATACGGAAGAGCATTATAGGCAGCTGTACTTGTTTGATGGAACTGGGAGATATCACTAGATAGAAACTGATCTTTTTCAGGAAATCCTTTGCCAAGGTCCTGAGCTCTGAAAAAGTCGAACTCGCTTCGGGTATTCGTAACAGGCAATTGAACAGGTGATTCAAGAGTTACACTCGTCATGCACTCAAATGGAACTTTTACAGTTAATGATTTCAATTTTGAGGACACGCATTCTCCTGCCTTATTGTAACAAGGGGAAGCATATTGAATGTTTTTGCGTACATACCCTTTAATGAATAAAGGGAATGGACCAGTGGCGAATTGATCTTCTCCCCCGGTAGATGTACGAGTCATAAGACGGCACTGAAGAATAACAACTCTTTTCTTAATGTCTTTAATCTCTGAAACCGGATGTGGAAACTGAATGTTAGCCACCATGTTCGTAGTGACATTGAAATCTCCTAAATTCACAGGAATCCTAACTAAACGTGTACCTGCAGGTGTGACAGGTGTGTCCGTATCCTCATTCATACATTGTTCAATAGAGGCGGACATATTAAGGTCCACACAATCGTGGTAGTGATGTTCTTTTTTACTCACTTTTTTTCCTCCTTTAATTTTTACCTCCCTGTATTCTATGCATTTCTACTTGTTAAGCGTAGTTATATGAATCAGTCAAAACGTGGAATTTAATAGGAATGATAGAAAAAGTAAGAGTAATAGAAAACCATCTGCAGTTTTTGATTTTATAAAGAAGTTTCGGTTGTACGCGCACCCTTACCTGCCCAATTTGCATAGGCTAGCCCATCAGGAGGTCGATTAAATGACGCGAAACAATATCTTTGCGGTTGATTTAGGGAACAGCTGGTATAAGGTTATGGCTTCAGATGATGGAGAACTGGTGGAGTATCAATTACCTAACGCACTTGCCTTATTTGATGAAGAATATTACGAAAAGCCCTACGATGAAGAAGATGTAGACTTTGAGGAAAATTTAATTGTAGAAATTAAAAGTCCTGCCGTCGTAGACAGACGCGAAATTTACTACATCGGCAAGTCAGCCATGAAACAGAGAAATGTGAGCCTTACTTCTTTTAACAACCAAAAAATTGATGAAGATCGTACTTATATTCTTTTACATTCGATAGCTGCTTATCATGCCCTGATCTCTAACCCGACTAAAGGGGAAATTAATTACCACATTGACCAATTAGCTGTTTCCCTTCCAACAACACAGTATAAGGAGAAAAAGGATGTTTTCAAAGAACGCTTAAAAGGTGTTCACACGGTGATATTCCATAAAGTCCCCGGGATGCTTGAGCCGAAAGAAGTAGCTGTAAAAGTGCATATTGAAGATGTCATTGTAGGTGCTGAGGGAGCCCTTGCCTACCTGAGTTTGACACGTGACCCTCATTCATTAAATGTTTCCAATGAATCGCTTGCTAAAGACTCCCAAAAAGGAATTATCATCGGAGATTTAGGCGGGGACTCCGTTGACTTTGTAGGGATTAAAAATGGTAAACCTGTCGCATCTGTGGAAGGCGAACAGTTTGGGATCAATCAATTTCTTGATAACATCATTCAAAAAGTTAGTAAAAATGAGCTCTACAAATTTAACTCACGGTCAGAACTTGAGGAGAAATTAGCGGCTGGACAGTCGGATTGGTATGTAGAGCCTTTTGCTGGCGTTAAAAAAGATATAAGTAAATATATTATTCCACAGCTCAAATCGATGGCCACTAAATATTTGGAACACTTTGACCGGGTTCGAAGCAGTTCAAACGAAATTAATGGAGCAGTAAGATATATCGCTGTAGGAGGAGCAGCTGACATTGCTCAAAGGCAAATTAAAGAAGCTGCTGTTAAGTGGAGTGAGCGAGGACGTCCGATTGACTTATTGTTCCCGGAAGATATGGTTAAATTAAACGTTCAAGGATTAATGATCCTTGCAAAAATGAGTTTGCTCAGTAAGGAAAAGGAATATGCGACCGCTAAAAAATAGAGGGTGATAAAATGTCAAGAATATACAGAGATTATTTTAATCAAAATGTTCTAACTATTCCTGACAGTTTTATTGATGTTAAAACAGGAGAAACACGCCTGGTTGCTCCTACAATCATTGAGCAACTTGATTACCATTCCAGAAATAACACACTCCAACACTTTATTATTTCAGCTCTTACCAGCTACTTGAGCGCCCCTCCAAACCTTCAAGGTTATACGGACGAAGTATTGCAGGAATTATTAGAAATAAAAAGGATGCTTAAAGTTGGAAATGGTGGAAGTCATAACACTGATAAAACCGGGAATAAGTTCTTTTCATCAAGAGAAGTGGGATCAAAGGAAATTGAAGATGTTTTAGAAGCATTTGGAGGATAATTCTTTATGTAAGAAGGTATTCTGATAAGGATTACCTTCTTATATGTTTTGTAAAACCATTATTTAGTGACGTAAATGAATGGCTGGCAGGCAAGTGATCGAACAGAAGCATGACAAATCGACCGTAATGCAAATACCCGTGCCTATTAAGTCATCCAACTCTTTATGATCAATCTGACTGCAAGCAGAATGATCATCTTTACTATGGCATTTCTCTCCATGATCTTTGGAATGCTTTAGATCTGATTTGAATACGAGTAATTCGAGAACAGCACACTCTTTTTCGATGTCTTTAACCTTGAAAATAAAAGAGTTTACACATTTGAATTTTGTTTTTTTCGAGTGGCAGTGATAGGTGGTAACTCCTGTACCTTTATAAGGCTCACATCCACAATACAAAATAAATGGAATCGTGTTTTTCCTGACTTTCCTCTCCCCTAGTAAGTCTTCTATAGACTGCTTACAGGATGAGTGGCAGCCATTATCTTTGTCTGCTTTCTTTTGAGCGGCCAGTAT
>NZ_JBAPTY010000315.1:0-4283 GCF_049282395.1 Halobacillus sp.
TGTGGAATCACCCCGAAAGACACGACCAGCATAAGCCGAGCATCAAAAGGATGGTGGTTTTTCCATCCGTTGATGAACGGCTTATGTCTCGAGTGTCTGGGTGATGGAACAAGACGAGTTATTTCCCTACCAACCCTTATCCATCTAACGTAAAGGACCCATTTATCTAGAAGTCGAGTCTTACAGAAAAGGGAGCTTAACCTTAAAACCAACACTGAAGTTTAACAAAGCCTTTAACTTAAATCTCGAACCAGTTATTATGAACCGTCTGCTGATACCAGTAATAGCTCTCTTTCTTCGTTCTTTCAAACGTACGGTAGTTGACATGAACGGCTCCAAATCGCTTACTGTACCCTTCCGCCCACTCGAAGTTATCGAGAAGCGACCAGAGGATATATCCCTTAATCGGAACTCCAGATTTCATGGCACGATGAAGAGCAGTTAAGTGTTTTTTCAAATAATCAATACGCGGCTGATCGTTAACGATGCCGTTCTCTACTTCATGGTTGTAGCAGGCTCCATTTTCTGTGATATAAATCGGAACCTCACCGTATTGCTTGTGAATATAAGTTAATAGTTTATAGAAGCCCTCCGAATAAACAGGCCAGCCAATATCGGTTTTATCGTAATCCACCCAGATTGGTTCAACTTCGAATAATCCGCTGCCTTCTTTATAGCGCGCAATACTGCCCGAATAATAGTTAATTCCCATAAAATCAATCGGCTGAGATATCGTTTCCATATCGCCTTCTTCTACTTTAAGATACGCATTGTTCTCGGCAAAAATAGATTGAAGAAGCTCAGGGTAACTCCCTTTGAACACCGGATCCATAAACCATTCGATCTTCCCCTGCATCTCACGTCGGCAGGCCTCATGGTCCTCTTCAGCCGAACTGAACGGCTCCAGCCAGTCCGCGTTCGGTGCATACCCGATTTCTCCGTCAGGAACCATCTCACGAAAGGCTTCCACCGCTTTTCCGTGCGCCAGCAATAAGTGGTGGGAAACGTCCACTGCTGCCTGAAGATCCTGCTTGCCCGGGGCATGGACGCCTAAGTAATTGGAAAGGAAAGAAGCACACCACGGTTCGTTAATGGTAATCCAGTTCTTTACCTGATCTCCAAAAGCTTCGTACATAGCCTTTGCATACTCTTGGAACGCTTCGACCGTATCGCGGTTTTCCCAGCCGCCCTGATCCTGCAGCGTCTGTGGTAAATCCCAGTGATACAACGTAATCATGGGTTCGATTCCATTCTCAAGAAGCGAGTCAATTAAACGCTGGTAATAAGCGACTCCCTCAGGGTTCACCTCTCCCTTTCCATGGGGAATGACACGCGGCCAGGAAATAGAAAAGCGATACACGTCAACGCCAAGCTCCTTTAACAGCTGTACATCTTCTTCATACTTGTGGTAGCTGTCACACGCATAGTCCCCGTTGTCTCCATTTTTCACGTTTCCCGGGGTATGCGAAAAGGTATCCCAGATTGAAGGAGCTCTGCCGCCTTTATTGGCTGCTCCTTCAATTTGGTAAGCTGCTGTTGCCGCTCCCCATTTCATTGATTTAGGAAATTCGATTGTTGTCATGTTCCGTACCTCCGAATAGCTTTATAGTTAAGTCGTATGTTCATGCGATTTTATTACTTCACAGAACCTTCTGTAATACTTGAAATAAATAGTTTATTAAACATAAGGAAAATGATGATGAGTGGTACCGTTGCCCAGAACACACCGGACAGCACCATGCCAAAGTCCATATTATACGATTCGTTCAAGGAAGCGAGCGCTACCTGGAGTGTATAAGATTCCGGACTCCTTAATACGGTGAACTGCCACAGGAACTCGCCCCATACTAACGTGAAGACGATAATCCCAAGCGTCGCAAAGGCCGGTTTAATGATCGGCAGTACGATACTACGGTAAATTCTGAAGTTCGAACACCCATCCAGTTTAGCGGCTTCAATTAATTCATCTGGCACCGACTGGCTGACATACTGCCTCATTAAGAAGATTCCGAGCGGATTAAGCAGGTAAACGATACCCGCACCGAATAACGTATCCAGCCATCCTAGTTGGGAAACCAGATAATACTGCGGAATTAATCCAAGTTGAGGTGGAATAACCATCGTGAGCAAAATTGATACAAACAAAACGTTTTTCCCTGGAAAATGAAACTTAGCAAATGCAAATCCTGCAAGTGAACTAATCAACAGGACGAGCAGTGTCGTAAGGGTACAGAGCAGAAACGTATTCCACATGGCCTGGAAGAACGGAATCTGATCCAGCACATTTTGAAAGTTTTCAACCAGCTTCGTTCCGGGAATCATGGCTGGCGGAATGGAGTTATACGCTTCACTTGGCCTTGTCGCCATGACAAACATCCAGTAAAACGGAAATAAGGATAAGAGAGATGCTAAGATCAGCACGGCATATATCGGAACCGATTTCATAGAGAATTTTTTCTTATTAGCCTTTGGCATGTTTAGCCCTCACTTTCTTACGTCGTTTAGATCCTGATGTTAACCAAGTGTTGATGGATGCAATAATAACAATAATGATAAGCAGTAAAACTGCCGTAGCAGATGCTGTACCGAAGGAGTTCAGGTTAAAGGCATCCCGGTATAAATACATAACAACCGTCATCGCTTCATCACGGTTAAACGCTGATCCACCAAGGAAAACAGTTGGTTCCGCGAAGAGTTGAAGGGCACCAACCGTGGACATAAAGACGGTTAACACAATGAATGGTTTCAAAAGCGGAATCGTAATGTGGAAGAACTGCTGCACGCCGTTCGCACCGTCGATCTTAGCCGCTTCATATAAATCCTTAGGAATACTTTGAAGGCCAGCAAGATAAATAATCGTGTTATATCCTACCCATCGCCAGAACACCATTAAGGAGATGGCAATCTTCGCTCCCCATTCCGAGGTTTTCCAGTTAATAGGGTCTACACCAAACCAGCCGATAACATAGTTCGCAAGGGCTGACTCGTTGTTACTGAAAAAGACACCAAACACTAATGCCACCGCAACCATGGACGTAATATATGGCATAAAAATGGTCACACGGAAGAAGTTCGTAAACTTAATAACCGCTAAATTTAAAAAGTAAGCGAGTATAATACCAACTAGTAATTGCGGAGCGGTACCCATAACCCCGATAATAAGTGTGTTATAAAGCGACTTCCAAAATAATGGATCCTGAAGTACCAATGTGAAGTTCTGCATACCGACATATTCCATCTCACCAAACCCGCTCCACTTTTGAAAAGCAAGATAGATGCTGAATATAGCGGGGTACAAACCGATGATGCCGAAAATGATAAAGAAAGGAGCTACATATAAATAGCCGGACAGCATATCTTTTTTACTTTCAGATAGCTTTCTTTTTTTCGGTTCAGCCTTGTCCTTAGCCTTAGCCCTTGTTAAATCCACCCAGACAACCTCCTATTAATAAAGGGCCAGATCATAAGCAGCATCCAGCCCTTTGATTTAAAAATTATCGTTTCATAATGTCTTTGATTCTAGTAACAGCAGCTTCCCATTCTTCTTCTGGGTTCGCTCCTTCACTTACGTTTTGAAGAGCTGTCAAAATCTCGTTGTTCACCGTTACATAGTTTGGTCCTTTATAGGTAGCGGTAACTTTTTGAGCCGCTTCAGCAAATACTTCTGCTGTATTTTGACCGCCAAAGTACTCGTCTGAATTCTGAGTAAACTCTTCCATTTCATACGTATCTGGAGTGGATGGGAATAATCCGCTTTCTACAAATGACTTCAATTGGTTTTCAGGATTGACTAACCATTTGGAGAATTTATAAACTTCTTCAGGATGCTCCGTTTCTTTTGGAATGGAGATGTAAGATCCGCCCCAGTTTCCAGAAAACTGCTCAGGAAGCGTCGTTACGCGCCATTCACCTTCAGCTTCTGGTGCGTTTTCTGTCATGTAGCCTTTCAACCAGGCTGGTGCCATCTCTACAGCAAATTCACCTTTGTTTAACGCTGTGGCCCATTCCGGCGTCCACATTTCATAAGATCCTACATAACCCTGGTCATTTAATTCAACAGCAAAATCATAGGCATCTTTTACTTTGTTATCTGGATTTTCAATAAGCAGCTCACCTTCACGGTTGAAATAGCTTACTTCAAGAGCATCCATATTTGCACGAAACGCCATTTCCATACTATCGACCATTGGCTTTCCGGTAGCTTCCTGTACTGTTGCTGCCGCCTCTTTAAAAGCTTCTGGACTGGAAATTTGCTCTTTTACCTCCGCAGGATCTGTTGGAAG
>NZ_JBAPTY010000316.1:0-18959 GCF_049282395.1 Halobacillus sp.
TTTAAAGCACCGAAAAGCATTACGTTTATTGATGAACTGCCTAAAACGGCGTCAGGGAAAATACAAAAAGTAATCATTCGTAAATCGTTCTGGGAAGGACATAGCCGGCTTGTTAACTAAATCACGATACTTATGAGGGCGTACTTTTTGGAAAGTACGCCCTTTTTTAGAGTGCGTGGAGTTCCAATTTATAGCATTGGTCTTAAAAGATGTTTATCCCTCTTATTTATGCTAAACTTTTACCTAGATGCAAATTTCTTGACAAGTGGATGTTTTTTACAAATAGATGGTTTAGGTGGGTGAGCAACATGAATATACTTTTAACTGGTGCCACAGGATTTCTTGGGAAACAGTTAACCATCCGGTTACTTCAGGAAGGTCATTCCGTATATGCGCTGGCGCGGAATGAGAAAAAATCTGAAAACCTGATGGAATCCGTACCAACTGCTTTGCAGCCGGAATTGACGGTTGTGAAAGGCAACATTGGGAAGGAGAACGTTGGTGTTTCAGAGGAAGCAATGGAAGAATTAAAAGACACGATTGATACGGTTTATCATATCGCTGCTTATCTTTCTTTTGACGACACTGAAAAAGAACAGCTTTTTGATATTAACGTAAATGGGACAAAGCGTATCCTGGATTTATCCAGGCACATTCGCGTGAAACGCTTTTTCCACGTAAGTACAGCCTACACTCTTGGGGACCAGCTTCATGCTGAAGAGGAGCTGCACCCGTTAGATAATCCTTTTGTGAACTATTATGAGAAAAGTAAATGTGAGGCGGAACATTTAGTTTTCAGTTATGAAGAGTTCTTTAATGTGAACATTTTCCGTCCATCGATTATCGTAGGGGATTCCGAGACAGGGGAAGCCGATACAACGTTTGCTTTATACGGTGTTATGAGAAGTTTTGAGATTATGAAAAAGAGATTGGATCGCCAAAAGACCTCTCCTGACAATAAGATTAAGTTCTTATGTAATAGGGATACGGCTCAAAATATTGTACCCATTGATTATGTAGTGGATGTACTGACAGCAGGACTTACCCACGCAGATAATAAAAAAATTTATCACATTACGAATTCGAACCCCCCGAGCAACCAGGTGGTCTTCGAAGCTTTGAAGAGAGAGTTAAATTTTTATAATGTGCAGCTTGTGCCGACGGATTATCAAGGAGAACTCACCGAACAGGAACTCAGGTTTAATGAGCCTATGAAAGTATTTCATCAGTACCTGGATAAGACGTTAACGTTCGATGACTCCAATACACAGGAACTTTTAAAGAAGAACGGTAATCAGCCTCTCGACCTAAATTCTACGGTGCTTAAGACGATTATCGCGGGCAGATAAGCCTAATATTTAAAAAGAAAGTACGGATGCATCTATGTTGAACTTCAAAAAGACTTCTTTACATTATGAAGCTTATATTAATAGTGAAAAGAAAGATTGGATTGTGTTTTTTCACGGGTTTGGCGGAAATTATTCGATATTCAACCGTCAGATTGAGTACTTTAAACCAGATTATAATCTATTGTTTATAGATTTACCTGGTCATGGTAAGTCTCCTGATCTGACAAATGATGAAAATATCTTGGACTATACGAGCAGGAAAGTCGTTGAACTGCTTGACCGTCTTCATATTCACCAGGTCCACCTCATAGGTGTGTCGCTCGGAACAATCGTTATTCAGGACCTGGCCATGAAGTTTCCGAAGCGGATCAAATCCATGGTCTTATCCGGTGCGGTTGGCCGCTGGTTATGGTGGGGAGAGACGCTTGGGAAGGTCGTGCTTTCTTTTCCTATTCGGAATATGCTTCCTTATATGGTCCCTTTTGTGAGTTTCGCTCACATTTTAATGCCGAAAAGAAATCATAAGAAATCCAGGGATTTCTTTATTAGAGAAGCATTGAAACTCGGTAAGAATTCTTACCTCCGCTGGCTCTATATTGTAAAAGATGCGCACCAGATCTATTCGAAATTGAAGCAGCAGGTAAACAAAATTCCAAAGCTGTATATCTCAGGTGATGAGGATCATATGTTTTTACAGGGAATTGTAAAACACGCACGTAAGGAAGAGGCAGCGGAATTAACAATATTGGAAAAATGCGGTCACGTATGCAATATTGAACAATCATCACAGTTTAACTTGATATCTCGTGACTTTGTAACTAAATATTCTGCCGTATAGTGACTGGTGGTTTTGAAAGCTCTCTACTTGTGTAGGGAGCTTTTTTAATTCGAAAAATTATATTCTTAGTTTGATCTTAAGAGCTAAGACTGATAAAAAGTATATGTCATCCGGTTGACATATGAGGAGACCAGGAGTACAATTCATTTAAAGTAAACGTTTTCAAAAGGAGGAGATGGATGATGAGGTTGGCCGTTTTTGCGAGTTTGTTAGTGCTCTCTTTATTCCTTGCAGGCTGCGGGGAGGAAAGCAGCTCGAAAGATAAGAATACTGTGGACATATGGGTTCACACATCCAGTGAAACCGCTGAAGGTGAAGTCATGCAGGAGACAGTAGACAGTTTTAATGAAGAATATGAAGGTACGTATCAGGCAGAAATTCAATTCATTCCCCGGGGCGGTGGAGGAGGCGGATACGAGGATAAAATTAATGCTGCTGTTTCTACAGGGACGCTGCCCGATTTATTAACACTGGACGGCCCAAATACTGCCGCTTACGCGGAAGCTGAAATTATTGCTCCGTTAGGCGAGTACATTTCAAACAAAGAAGATTTATTAGACAGCATTATTAATCAGGGAACGTATAAAGGTAAACTTTATGCGGTTGGTTATTCAGAATCCGGAGTAGGTATTTATTACAATAAAGAAATGTTTAAAGAAGCAGGTATTGATATGGATGCTTTACCCACCATAGAAAATCCCTGGGACTGGGAAAGGTTTATGGAATTGTCTAAGAAACTGACGGAAACTTATGAGGTGCCTGCGATAGACATGATGTTGAATAGCCAGAATGAGTGGTTAATGTATGCTTTTACTCCTTTTATTTGGTCAAATGGCGGTCAAGTTATTTCAGATGAAGGAAATGCACTGGGTTATTTCAACAGTCAAAAAACGATGGAGGCATTAAATTTTGTACAGGAGATGTTAAATAAAGGCTATACGACTTTGTCCCCGTCAGAGAACGGCTTCCTCACCGGTAAATACCCAATGTTGATGAGCGGGTCCTGGACCATCCAGCAGATTGAAACGAGCTATGATGATCTAGACTATGGCATCATGCCGTACCCGACGTCACCAGAAACAAACGAGCTTGTTTCGCCTTCTGGAAGCTGGCAGTACGCGATGACTCAAGGGACAGACAATAAAGAGGCTGCCGGAGCCTTGATTGATTTTATGACCACTACCGAAGCCATGGTGGATATCAGTTTAGGTAATGGAGTACTTCCGGCAAGGCATTCAGCCGCAGAAGAGCTGGAGGGGCAGGTTTCCCCTCAAATGAGTACGCTAATTGAACAGAATACAGCGTCTGCTCATCCACGTCCTATTGTACCAGCGTACCCGCAAGTTACCCGGGCATTTCAGCAGACACTGACCGGACTTGCATACTATGAAACTACTGAAGAAATGAGAGATTTGCTCGATCAAAAAGCCAGAGAAATGCAGACAGCTATAGACAGGAGGAATTAATAAAATGGAAGCGACAAACCAGTATGCGGATCGTAAAAAGAAGAGTAAGTTCAGTTTACATGCCTTGAATTTCCATTTGCAGCCACTGTACTTTATGCTGCCGGCGATTATACTTTTAGGGATTTTCCTGTTTCTCCCTGCGATTCTGACTATTTATTACGCGTTTACTGATTATTATTTACTTACCCCGGATAAGCGTGAATTTGTAGGGTTCAGCAACTTCGTAGAACTCTTTACGGACCCCGTTTTCATGAGGAGTCTACAGAACATTGTGGTCTTTGTAGTTTGTATTATTATCGTTCAAGTAGGTACGGCTCTAGGACTGGCCCTGTTAATTAACAAAAATAGAAAAGGGAACATCTTCTTAAAGATTGCTTTCTTTTCACCGGTGGTTATGTCTTTAGTTGTTGTATCTGTACTCTGGCTATATTTATTAAACCCAACCGATGGTCTTATCAATTCCATTCTCCAGACCGTTGGTATAGATGCCCAGCCATTTTTGACGAGTCCTAAACAAGCTATTTATGTACTCGTATTTGTATCAGCTTGGCAAGGGGCCGGGTATCAGATGTTAATTTTCCTGGCAGGTCTTCAGAATATTTCAAGGGAAGTGTATGAAGCGGCTAAAATTGACGGAGCGAACCGCTGGCAGAGCTTTCTTCATGTGACACTGCCGCTGCTAAGACCAACGACGACTCTGATTATTTTCACAACGCTGATCGCTGCGTTTAAATTAATTATTCAGCCGATGATTATGACGCAGGGTGGTCCGCTGAATTCAACAATGACACCAATCTTTTATATTTATCAGACCGGTTTTACTGATCGATTAGTAGGTTATGCAAGTGCCATGACGGTTGTCTTCGGCTTATTGATCGCCATCGTTTCATTCTTGCAGCGCAAACTTGCGAAGGAGGATATTTAAAATGCAGGGAGTTAAGAAAGTCATTAAAACTATACTACTTATCCTTCTAGCTTCTATATTCGTTTTTCCATTAATATGGATGATTTCCTCTTCCATGAAACCGGAAGAAAGCATCTATCAGGATTTAGACAGTATTCAAGCTCTGCTTCCTTCTTTTGAATTGTCTCAATGGCTGAGTTCCTATTCAGAGCTGTTTGCGCGTTTCGATATACTAGGTTACTTGTTTAACAGTATTTTGTATGCAGCTATTGTTACAGTCGGGTCCATATTTATAAATGGGATGGCTGGCTATGCGTTCGCCAAGTTCCAATTCTTCGGAAAGAATCTTTTGTTCAGTTTACTGCTTGCCATGTTAATTTTGCCTGTTGAAACCGTAATTATCACGCAATTTACGATAATCCATAATCTTGGACTCGTGAACAGTCGTCTGGCCGTTGTTCTTCCAATGATCGCCAATGCGTTCTTTATTTATTTGTTCCGGAACTTCTTTATCGCTGTTCCTAATTCGATTATTGAATCAGCGAGAATTGAAGGGGCAAGCAACTGGTCGATTTTCTGGAGAATTATGATGCCGATGTCTAAGCCGGCAATTGCCACGGTTGGGACGCTTTCGTTTATCGCAAGCTGGAATGACTATATTTGGCCACTGATGATTTTAACCGATGGAGATAAATTTCCCCTCCAGGTAGCGATTACGAATATTAATTCAACCCAGCCGGTTTTTACCAATCAGATTATGGCGATTCTCACGATTTCTACGATTCCACTAATCTTTGTTTACGTTTTCGCTCAGAAATACCTGCTTCAAGGACTGGGCAGTTCAGGTACCGGAAGTAAGTAAAAAATTTGACGTGTATGCCAACCGGTTAGCACAATTGGAGGATTTAAGATGACAATCATCAATCAGAAACATGATAATAAAGTGAATGAAGCTACTCAAGCCGTTCAGAACCGAACAGAAGATTTAAAAGATTCCCAGTACCGATTGTTCTATCATTTTATGGCTCCATCTTCCTGGATTAATGACCCTAATGGACTTATCCAGCATAAAGGTGTTTATCACTTATTCTATCAGCATTACCCCTATGGCGTTGATTGGGGACCGATGCACTGGGGTCACGCGACAAGCACTGATCTGGTTCACTGGAAGCACGAACCTTTAGCCTTAGCTCCCTCTGAAGACTATGAGTACGAAGAGGGGAACACAGAGGTTGGCTGCTTTTCGGGAAGCGCGGTGTCGAATGGAGACGAGCTTTGTCTCATCTACACTGGCCACGTGGAAGGGAAATCTCCTAAAGAGATTCAGGCGCTGGCTTCTTCAGAGGATGGCATTCATTTTACCAAACATGAACAAAATCCAATTATTTCAGGACCTCCGGCTGATTTTTCTGAGGACTTCAGAGATCCAAAAGTGTGGAAGTATGAAGGGATCTGGTATATGGTCGTCGGCTCCAGTAGGAATGGAAATGGAGCAATTCCTCTCTTTAAATCAACCGACCTTGTCAATTGGACGTATATAGCTGCCGCATTAGAAGGAGACGGGACTCAAGGGGATATGTGGGAATGTCCGGATTTGTTTCCTCTTGATGATAAACATATGCTGATCACTTCTCCGATGAATATGGATGACGGTAAAAACATGATTATGGTAGGGGATATGGATTATGATAATGGGAAGTTCCATCCTGAGTCAGTAAAAGAAATTGATGATGGTTTTGACTTTTATGCCGCTCAGACCTTTGAAGATGAGAGAGGCAGGCGAATTCTAATAGCATGGATGGATACGTGGGAAACGGAATTTCCTACGAAAACGGAAGGCTGGTCAGGCGCCATGACGATTCCTCGCCAGGTTTTTTTGGACGAGAATCAGGACGTTAGTTTTTTGCCTGTTCCAGAGCTGGAAGTGCTGAGAGAACAGCATCACTTCGAGGAAAACTTGAGTCTGTCTTCTGGTAAAAGTCATGACTTGAATAAGCACCGTGGGCTGGAGCATAGTTATGAAATTAACTTGGATATTATTTTGCCGGAAAATCAGACATCCGGACGGGTGGGGCTTGAGCTGCGAGCTTCTATGGATGGAAGTGAGAATACGCTCGTTTACTACGATGTAGCGGCAGGTGAATTAGTCGTAGACACGACCCGGTCAGGCGGAAAAACACCTCAGGGTCTCAGTAAGACAAAGATTGAAGTGGAAGACAAGCTTTCGCTCAGACTTTTCATGGATGCTTCATCGCTCGAGGTGTTTACAGCCAATGGGAGATCATGGATAACTAGTCGAATTTACCCGGAATCCAGTCACAAAGGAGTGAATGTATATACAGAGGGTACAGAGGCATACGTTGAAAAAGTGGATACATGGGTATTAATGAAAGTACTGGATTAGAGATAATGAAGAAGGACAGCCCTGGTCAATGTACCCAGGGCTGTCCTTTTTAAATCGTTTTTCCTTGATAGAAATCGATTTCGTGTCTGATTTCTTCATGAGCTACCGGCTTAGTTCCTGCGATCTGCTGTTCAAGCAGGGAAACAGCCGTTTTAGAAATTCGATGAATAGGCTGACAGAGCGTCGTAAGCTCCGGGTGTATGGTACGAATAATTTCTGTTCCATCGTAGCCGATGAGCTTCAGTTGTTCCGGCATAGCCAGATTTCTTTTCTCTGCTTCGCGCATAACGGCAAGTGCAATCAGGTCATCACTCGCGAAGACCCCGTCTATGTCTGGCTGTTCATCAAACATCTGCTTGATAATGTCATCCTGTTCCTCGGTTTCAGTAAAGCTTGGAATTTCATAGGTGGTATGTTTCAAATTATTCTCACTCATCACATCTTCGTAAGCTTTTCGCCTTAGGTTCGCCGGAGTTTCAAGATCATAAGGACCGTTTAAGTGAATAATGTGCCGGCATCCCTTCTCGATAAGCTTTTCTACGGCCAACTGTCCGCCTTTATAGTTGTCGGATCCGACTACAGGGATGTTTTTGGATAGATAGTGGTCAATGGCCACGGTAGGCAGGTTGTGCTGTTCGTAGTCAAGTAATCCTCTATTGTATGTTCCCACAATGACGCCATCGACCTGGTTGCGCCGCAGCATTTCCCAGTATTTCTTTTCTTTATCTGTATTATTTACGCTATTACAGAGCAATACTTTTAATCCTTTTTGCGAGCAGTAGTTCTCGATTTCGGCTGCAAGTTCCCCGAAAAAAGGATTCTTTGTTGTAGGTACAATTAGACCAATAATATTGGTTTTTCTAGTATATAGGGAACGAGCTAAGTCATTAGGAATATAATTAATTTCTTCCATAGCCGCAAATACTTTATCTTTTGTATCTTGACTGATGTATCCCCGGTCATTGAGAACACGGGACACTGTGGTAGGAGAGACGCCCGCGACCTTGGCCACGTCCTGAATTTTCGGCTTCATAAGATTAGGGAACTCCTTTTTTAAGTATTTCAAGGCAAATTTATTATATCAGTAATGAGTCTTTATGAATAACGTTTTGTGAAAACTCTTACATTGACAGTCCTTTTGCTTGTCTCGGGAAAAATATAATCATTTGGGGTTATAAGCAAGGGTTGGTAATATAAGAAAAGAGGTGAAGTTTATGATCGAAAAAGAGGAGTTAAGGAAACTTCGACTGAAGCAGTTCATCCTATTAAACGCCACGGTGGTACTCGTATTTTTAGGTATGGATTTCTATATAGCGCAGGGCTTTCCTTTTAAGGGAATGCTCTCGCTTCTCGGATTTTTATTTCTTATGATAGGTGCGGTGGGCTTGTACCAAATGAGAACAGGGAAAATTTTAGCTACTAAAGACTCTCAGAAACTGGTCAAATACGAAAGGGAAGTGATTGGAGAGAAAACTTGGAAAAAACAGCAAAAAGTCGGCGTGACCATCATTTTTTTACTTGCGGTCGCTGCCTTTGTGACAGCTGCTGTGATCGATTTCACTTTACCTCACACAGATCGAGGTATGGATCCAGCTAGTTATATCGGTGCTTTTATTGGGATCAATCTTGGAACTGGAATCCGTTCTTATCGTATTGACAAAAAGGGTGCAGAGAAACTGGAGTGAAGTGCTGCTGCCCGATTAAATCCATGCTCACCTGAATCACGCGCGTTATAATAGAATAACTCGACTATATGAGCAGGGGAGTCCATCTTATGATCCGCACTTTCAATCAATTTCTGCAAAAGATCATGCCTTACTTAACACCTTCAGCTGTCGTCATCGGAGTTGTGTTTTCCGATTGGTTTGACTCGCTTGTCTTTCTCGTGCCATGGATCTTCGCCGTTATGACATTTGCAGGGAGTCTGGGATCCAATTTCACCGATTTGAAAAAGGTGCTTCGTCACCCGGTGTCGATGATCGCCTGCATAATTGTTCTACATATAGTGATGCCACTGATTGCTCTCGGGGTGGGTACGCTTATTTTCGGAAGCGGGGCTCATACAACGATTGGATTAGTGCTATCTTTTGTCATTCCTACAGGGATTACGACGCTCATTTGGGTTTCGATTTATAAAGGGAATGTAGTTATAACTTTATCGATCATTCTTGTCGATACGCTGATTGCACCACTTGCTGTACCTTTTGTAATGCAAATGCTTGTCGGAAATGCGGTGGAAATGAATGTTCAGGAAATTATGAACGGGCTGCTCTGGATGATTGTCATTCCGTCGCTTGTGGGGATGCTTATTAACCAATTCGCTGAAAAAGAATTCACAGAAAAACTGGAATCGAACCTTTCTCCGGTAACTAAGCTTGGGATCGGTGCGGTCGTTACCATCAATAGTTCAGCCGTCGCTCCTTATTTTAAAAATATAAATGGAAAGCTCATATTAATTGGCGTAGTTGTTTGTATGCTCGCGATCCTTGCTTACTTCATTGGATTCCTGACGGGAAAGCTTCTGAAGATCGGCCGGGCCAGTGTTATTTCGCTTACCTTTAACAGTGGAATGAGAAATATAAGCGGAGGCGCGGTGATTGCGATTACTTACTTCCCGCCGCCGGTAGCGGTACCGGTTATAGTGGGGATGTTGTTTCAGCAGGTGCTGGCTTCTTTCACCGGAAAAATATTTGCTTATCAAGGAACAAAAGAAAAGAGTGTCTCCAATTGAATGAATGTCTGAAAAGTTCCCGAATTGGGAACTTTTTTCAGCTTAACGACGCATGGTAGAGCATGGTTTTGACAGAGACAGGGAAGGGAATCAAATAGCAGTAAAAACAATTGAGGTGTTTCTATTTATGTTATTTTCTGGAACAAAAGTCTCTGACCTTTCCAAAGCGTCTATCATTATTATTTTGGCTGGTTTTCTTACGCTGGGTGTCTCTTTCTATTTCTTCTTTGAACTGGCGGATGAAGTACTCGAAAAAGAGAAAATCGCTGTGGACCAATGGGCGATTGATGTAATGGCTTCCATCAGCTCGCCAGGACTGGACCAATTATGGGGATGGATTACGGAGGCTGGGTCTGTAACGGTTATAACCGTAATGTCCGTATTACTCCTTATCTATTTGCTTTTCCTTTCTCCATTCAGCCGGTGGGTGGGTATCTATTTCATTGTCAATATGATTGGAATTAGTGCGCTCACGAAAGGGTTAAAACTACTCTTTGAACGTCAGCGCCCGGAAGTACTGGAAACCTACGACGGCACAGGCTTTAGTTTTCCGAGCGGACACTCTTCAGGCTCAATGGTTTTTTATGGCTTTCTTATCTACTTAGTCGTGATCAGCCGTTTGAACAAAGGGTGGAAGTGGCTGATCAATAGTTTATTAGGCCTTCTGATTCTGCTTGTTGGCTTAAGCCGTGTCTATTTAGGAGTTCACTACTTTACGGACATCCTGGCAGGTTTCCTGTTTGGCGTAGCTTGGCTGATGATCTGTATAGCAGCCCTTGAAGTTACCCTCTGGAACCAAAGACGGCGCAGTGCTAGTAAAAAGTCATCAGCTACAGCCAAAACACAAGCGTAAGCGTCTTGTGACCGGAACAATTTGTCTGAAGTAATATTTGTAACCAAGGGCTCCTGAGAAAGGAGCTCTTGCTTTGTAGTTTTGCATCATGAAATACATTATTAATTGGCTGAGGTGGTATGTATGTTATTTTCTGGTACTAAGATTTCGGATCTTACGAAAGGATCAATTAGTTTACTATTGTTAGGTTTTATATTCTTAAGTGGAAGTTTTTATATATTTATGGAGTTGGCAGAGGGAATTTTGCAAAAAGAAAAGTTCGCCATTGACCAGAAGGCTTTTGATGTTGTAAGAGAAAATTCCTCGTCGTTATTTAAGGAGATCAGCCATTTAATTACCTATACAGGTTCGATTGCTTTTATGGTTACAGCATCGCTTCTTCTCGCTATTTATCTCTTATTTTTTTCCCCGTTCAGCCGCTGGCTCGGTGTCTACTTTATGATTAGTATGGGAGGGGTAAGTTTACTTACCAAAGAACTAAAATCGATGTTTGATCGTAGCCGTCCTGAGTTCTTAGGGGATTATCACGGATCGACCTCCAGTTTTCCAAGCGGTCACTCCTCCGGTGCAATTGTTTTCTATGGCTTTCTTATTTACTTAATTACGATCAGCAGGCTGAATAGAGGATGGAAGTGGGTGATAAATAGTCTGCTGATCCTGATCATTTTACTGATTGGTTCAAGCCGTGTCTATTTAGGAGTTCATTTCTTTACAGATATTTCTGCAGGCTTTCTGTTAGGGCTCGCATGGCTGATTATCTGCATTACTGCCTATGAGATTACCTTGTGCCATCAGAGACGACGTCAGGCAGAATAGTTATATTTCTCTTTAATTCGGGTATAAAAAAATAGAAAGCGAAAGGAGTGATCTCGTGTTACTATATATTCTTGCAATATTCCTGCCGCCGATCGCGGTGTTATTTACAGGTAAACCTGGAAAAGCTTTATTGAACCTAGTTCTTACAATGATATTCTTCGTTCCTGGAGCGGTGCATGCCGCATTAGTTGTTAAAGATTATCATAACGGTAAATAAGAAAAAGGTGTCCAAGTCGGACACCTTTTTTTATAGGGAGCTGTATTTTTAGTTTATAGAGATAGCTAGACGCCGCGTTTGTTTCCCCAAACCAGAGCGTGCACCTGTGGCAGTACGCGGACATGATTTAACTTTTCAGATGCCACGACCTGATCAATCAACCATTCGTACTGATCCAGCAGGTGACTTGCAAGAGCGGGAGGAGCATCTTCTTCTAAATCATCATTTCCTACCTGAAGGAAAAAAGGTACATCCGGATAGCGTTCATGGACACGTTCAGCATAAGCCAGATCTTCATGATTGAAGACGACAACTTTCAAGCTGACGTTTGGCAGACGTCCCTGTTCCAGAAGCCGTTCGATTATTTGGTCTAGAATCTGCCAGTTCGTGTTCATTTTCGAACTTGGAGGCTTCGGCGATATGGTTAAATCATCAATCTCAGGAAACCAGTCCTGCCAGCGGCTTCCCTGCGTTTCAAGGGCTACTTCAATGCCCCTGGCGTGAAGGGGCTCGATTAATTCGTCAAGTTTAGCTAATAGCGCCGGGTTGCCTCCGGAAATGGTTACGTGGTCAAAATGACGTCCGCCCGTTTCTAATAAGCGATCCATGATTTCATTCGCCGTCAGCCGTTCAATCTCTTCTTTAGCACTGCCATCCCAGGTAAATGCAGAATCGCACCAGGCGCAGCTGTAATCACAGCCTGCCGTTCGAACAAACATGGTTTTACGCCCGACCACCATGCCTTCGCCCTGAATGGTGGGACCGAAGATTTCAAGTACAGGGAATTTACTCATTCTCCATCCACTCCCGTCTTGCTTCCGCAAAGCTGGTTGGTGTTTCATATAGCTTGACGAATTCCACCCGGTGTCCCTCAGAGCGCTCTTCAAGAGCGGCTGCCATTTTTTCATAAATCCAGACGACCATATTTTCCGCCGTTGTATTCATGTTAGGGAGCGTATCATTTAAATAGCGGTGATCCAGATGGATTTCAATTTGTTCTTTCCAAATTTCTTTAATATCTCCAAAGTCGATCACGATGCCAATATCATCCACGTATCCGCTGATTCCAAACACCACCCGGTACGTATGGCCGTGAAGGTTCTTACATTTTCCTTCGTAACAGTGGAGGTGGTGGGCAGCGTCAAATGTGAATTCTTTGCTGACCATCACGCGTTTTTTATGGTACTTCAATTCGTGGCGTTTAATGTCCTGATCAATTTTTTGTAAATTCTCTACGATGGTAAAACCATACATTATTGATTCACCCCGGTGCCTTGCTCCAGATAGGTTTCGAGTCCTTTTTGCCGCAGTTCACAGGCCGGACACTCCCCGCATCCATCTCCGCGGACACCGTGATAGCAAGTTAAGGTTTTTTCACGCACATACTCGAAAGCATTGAGTTCATCAGCAAGTGCCCACGTTTGAGCTTTATCCAGCCACATAAGTGGTGTATGAACGACAAATTCATCATCCATGGATAGATTGAGTGTGACATTTAAAGACTTAATGAATACGTCACGACAGTCAGGATACCCGCTGAAGTCCGTTTCACATACTCCGGTCACCACATGCTTCGCTCCAATCTGTTTAGCCAAGATCGAAGCAAAAGACAGGAACAATAGATTTCGACCTGGAACGAATGTAGAAGGAAGACCACCGTCTTCTCCATCGGTTACCTCGATGTCATCACGCGTCAGCGCATTAGGAGCAAGCTGATTAAGCAGAGACATATCCAGGACATGATGCTTAACATTAAGGTCCTTGGCAATTTCTTTGGCGACCTCGATTTCCTCGTTATGACGCTGATTATAATCAAACGTGACGACCTGGACTTCGTCATACTTTTTTAATGCCCAGAACAGGCATGTGGTACTATCCTGGCCGCCGCTGAACACAACGACCGCTTTATTATTTTTCTCCATAAAAAAATTCCCCTTTCGCAAAGAAAAAGAGAATTCCACTCACCCAAAAACATAAAAAAACCATACCTAAGGCAAGGTATGATTCCATCCTTAGTTTTTTATAGAGGGTGTAGCTAGAACCTCTCCTGTTTAAAAACAGACTTTATTAAATTAACTTTGATTATTATAACACGACTGCACGAAAAAAGGGAATCATAGCTTTTTAAAATAGGCTATCTAAAAAGCTGTAGGCGATTATCATAAAAAGGTATTCCACAATCGGGCCGTGTACAGTAAGACTTCGTTTCGAGATCTTGTTTACGTTGACGGTCCTGGGGGAGACAATTCGCTTTCCGGTACGGCGTCGTGCAGGGCTGAAACAGAGTCTTATACAATCGGAAATTTATTTTAAAAGTCAACCCTATGAATTAACAATTCCTTATATTATAATATATATAGATTGTGAAATATTTCACAATCAGACAATGGTTTTATCTATAAATTTATTATAATGAGAACTATTGAAAGGGTGGTCTTATTGACTTTCTTAGAGATTTTAACAGCTTTGATGCCTGTACTTGCTGTATTTATCTTTCTTGTAATCTTCCGTCTTCCTGCGGTCACAGCTATGCCCATCAGTCTTGGAATCGTAGCCGTGCTGGCTTTTGTAATATGGAAGGTTCCTGCTATTCGCATTGCAGCCGCTTCTATGGAGGGGGCTATGATAGCCATTTCGATTATCTGGATTGTATTTGGGGCGATTTTACTGCTGAATACCTTACGTAACAGCGGAGCCATGGACTCCATTCGAAATGGTTTTTCTGGAATTACAGAGGACCGTCGCGTTCAGGTGATTATTATTGCCTGGTTATTCGGGTCTTTCTTAGAAGGAGCCGCAGGATTTGGAACACCTGCGGCCATTGCAGCTCCATTGCTTTTAACGCTTGGTTTTCCTCCTTTAGCTGCTGTTGCCGTATCATTAATTGCGGATAGCAGCGCAGTTTCCTTTGGGGCTGTAGGAACTCCGCTGATCGTTGGTGTTGATCAAGGACTGAAGCAAGGAGATGCTGTCGCCGAGCAGGTACAAGCTAGTCTTGGAAATCAGCCGCTCGAAGGATTTATTCAAGAGGTTGCTCAGTCTGCGGTACTTATGGATCTATTTATCGGGAGTTTCATTCCGCTGATTCTTGTTATCATTCTTACAAAATTATTCGGTGAAAATCGTTCTTTCCGCGAAGGACTTGCTATTTGGAAGTTTGCTATTTTTGCAGGCTTGAGCTTTACGGTCCCTGCCTTCATGGTTGCTACTTTCCTTGGACCTGAGTTTCCGTCTATTATTGGGGGGCTGGTTGGTCTTACGATTGTCGTTCCAGCTGCTAAGAAAGGGTTCTTGCTTCCAAAAGAACCTTGGACTTTTAAAGGAGAAGTACCTCTAAGCGAGACAGCTGCTCTCAATGAGCGGACGATGCCTCTTTACAAAGCCTGGCTTCCTTATGTGGCTGTGGCTGTACTACTCGTACTGACACGTGTTAATGTTCTGCCATTTAAAGCCTGGCTTACAGCTGTAGAAGTGAAATGGGAAAATATCCTGGGAACGAATTTATCCACTGCCTTTGAACCACTGTACCTGCCTGGGACGGTTTTTGTGATGGCTGTCCTGCTTACGGTCTTTTACCACCGCATGTCTAAAGAAGCGGTTAAAAAAACTCTGCAGGTATCTGCAAGCTCTATGGTTGGCACGATTATTGCCTTACTTACCGCTGTGCCGATGGTAAGAATCTTCATCAATTCCGGAGTCAATGGAGCTGGTCTTCTGAGCATGCCTATGGAGCTCGCTAATCTTGTTGCAGAGGGAGTAGGAGGGGCGTGGCCGCTTGTTGCGCCTATTATAGGGGCCCTTGGTTCATTTATCTCAGGGAGTGCTACATTCAGTAATATGATGTTCTCCCTTTTCCAATTCAGTGTAGCGGATCAAATTGGAGCAAGCGGTCAGCAGGTTGTTGCTTTACAGGTCATCGGATCGAACGCAGGCAACATGATTTGTGTCGTTAACGTAGTAGCGGCAGCCTCCGTTGTCGGTCTGGTGGGGAAAGAAGGAGCGATTATTCGGATTACTCTTCTTCCTATGCTGTTTTATGTGGCGATGGCCGGAGTTATCGGGTTTATTTTTATAAGTTAATATGCATAAAAAGTGACTGTGCCCATGCAGTCGCTTTTTTTACTGTCTAAGAGGGTATGAAATGTATAGGCTATTTAACTAACTTTCTATAAATTTAAGTTTTTTGCCGTTTTCCTGTTGACTTCCTCACTCACTTTTGTATAATTATAAACATCAAATAATAAAAATACATTCGCAGACGAAGAGAGTATGTATAAACGGAAGCAGCAGCGAGCCGGGGGTGGTGGAAGCCCGGTGGTTCATTTATACAGAAACGCACTTCTGAGAAGATCGGTGAATAAGTAGCCGGTTCCGGGAACACCCGTTATCAGTTTCGAGTTGGTCTATCTAATAGACAATGAGAGTGGCACCGCGGATGGTTAAAACCGAATCCGTCTCTTACCAGAAATAAGAGGCGGATTTTTTTATGGAAAATAGACATGTTCTACAATTTTTTAGGAGGTATTTATTATGGCGAAACCAAAAGTAGTATTAGCGTATTCAGGTGGATTGGACACTTCAATCTCAGTAAAATGGATTCAGGAAAAATATGATTATGATGTGATTGCTGTTGGACTGGACGTTGGAGAAGGTAAGGATCTTGAAACCATCCGTCAGAAGGCGCTTGACGTGGGAGCCATTAAAGCGGTCATGATTAACGCGAAAGAAATCCTGGCTGAAGAATATCTAATGCCTGCCCTAAAAGCGAACGCATTGTATGAAGGGAAATATCCTTTATCGTCCGCTCTGTCTCGTCCATTAATTTCCAAGCTTCTCGTTGAAGTAGCTGAACAGGAAGGCGCAGTTGCTGTGGCTCATGGATGTACTGGAAAAGGAAACGATCAGGTGCGTTTTGAGGTTTCCATCCAGGCGCTGAATCCAGAGCTTGAAGTAATTGCCCCTGTCCGTGAGTGGGGAATGACTCGTGACGAACAAATTAAATATGCCGAAGAAAAAGGAATTCCGGTACCGGTTAATTTAGAAAACCCGTTCTCAATTGATGCCAACATCTGGGGACGTGCCTGTGAAGCCGGTGTTCTCGAAGATCCATGGGCTGAAGCTCCGGAAGCGGCTTATGCGTTGACGAATCCATTGGAGAAAACACCGGATCAGGCTGAAACAATCGAAATCGATTTTGTTGAAGGAAAGCCTGTCGGTCTGAACGGGAAACAGATGGATCTTGTTCCACTGATTGAATATTTGAATGAACTCGGTGGCAAGCATGGAATCGGCAGAATCGACCATACCGAAAATCGTCTCGTCGGCATTAAATCAAGAGAAGTGTATGAGAATCCTGGTGCGATGATTCTGATCAATGCGCACAAGGAGCTTGAGTTCCTGACGCTCACAAGAGAAGTTTCTCAATATAAAACAAGTGTCGATCAGCAGCTCGCTAAAATTATCTATGATGGACTATGGTATTCACCACTTCAGCCGGCTCTGTCCGCTTTCGTGGACTCCACTCAGCAGGTGGTAACGGGTACGGTGAAAGTGAAGCTATTCAAAGGGCATCATAATGTAATCGGCAAGAAATCTCCGGTCAGCCTTTATAACGAAGAGCTTTCCACGTATTCTAAAAATGACGCTTTTGACCATAATGCTGCGGTTGGATTTATCAAACTATGGGGACTTCCGACAAAAGTACATGCGGATGTTCATAAAGGAAAGAAACTCCTTGATCAGGAACTGGTGACCGTTCATGAGTAAATTATGGGGAGGACGTTTTACCAAACCTACCAATAAGCTGGTGGAAGAGTACACCTCTTCCATCGGTTTTGATCAAAAATTGGCACTTCAGGATATCCAGGGGAGCCTGGCTCATGTGGAGATGCTTGGAAAGTGTGACATTATAACGCAAGAAGAAGTGAAAGAGATTCAAGGTGGTTTAAAGGCGGTTGAAAAGAAAATTCAGGCTGGGGATGTTGATTACTCAATAGCTGATGAAGATATCCATATGAATATCGAGAAAATGCTGATTGATGAAATTGGCCCTGTTGGCGGAAAACTCCACACAGGCAGAAGCCGTAATGATCAGGTAGCAACGGATATGCATCTCTATTTAAGGGAAAAAACCAATGGATTGCTCGAGCTGGTCGAGGCAGTACAGACGGCGCTTGTGAATCAGGCTGAATCCCATGTAGAGACAATTCTTCCAGGATACACGCATCTGCAGCGGGCGCAGCCAGTATCTTTCGGGCACCATCTTCTCGCCTACTTCTGGATGTTTGAACGGGATAAAGAACGCCTCCAGGACAGCGTGAAACGTATTAATTGGTCACCGCTTGGTGCGGCCGCTCTGGCTGGAACACCTTACCCGATTGACAGACAGATGACAGCCGATGCGCTCGGTTTTGATAAACCTTATCCGAACTCTCTGGATGCCGTGAGTGACCGGGATTTTATCTTAGAGTTTTTATCCATTTCTTCTATTATGATCACCCATATTTCCCGGTTATCCGAAGAACTTATTTTATGGAGCAGCCAGGAATTTGATTTTATTGAACTAGATGATGAATTTTGCACAGGGTCAAGCATCATGCCGCAAAAGAAGAACCCTGATGTTCCCGAGCTGCTGCGGGGAAAAACCGGGCGGATCTATGGAAATCTGATGGGTCTGCTTACGTTATTGAAAGGACTGCCGCTCGCGTATAACAAGGACATGCAGGAAGATAAAGAAGGTATGTTTGATACCGTGGATACCTTAGAAGGGGCCCTGTCTTTACTTGCTCCGATGCTTGATTCAATGGATGTAAAAGCTGACCATATGAAGCAGGCCGTTAAGGAAGATTACTCGAACGCAACAGATATCGCTGATTATCTGGCTGTTAAAGGACTTCCATTCCGTCAGGCTCATGAAGTGATTGGAAAAATTGTGCTTTATGCGATCGATCAGAACAAATATCTGCTTGATCTGACGATGGATGAATACAAGCAATTCTCTGAACTATTTGAAGAAGATATCTATGATAAACTGGCTCCCGAACAAGTCGTGGCTGCAAGGGTCAGTGAAGGAGCTACCGGTTTTAAGCAAGTCTACAACCAAATTGATCTGGCAAAAGAGCACCTTTCTTAATTCATAAGGCGCTCTTTTTGTCGTTGTTCCTTACATAAAAGCTATACTAAGCGAGTGTCATAAGTGGCTTATTAAACAATAGGGCCGGATAGTTGAAGACTCAGTTTCGAGATAATTTGAGCCCGTTTCGAGTCTCAGATTTAGCCAGGTCCGGAGGGGGACGATGAAGACTTCTGCGGGATGAACATGATCGGTGAGATCCCGCAGGGCTGTTAAGCCCGAGGAAGCTCAGCACATGCCCGCGAAAAG
>NZ_JBAPTY010000317.1:0-4289 GCF_049282395.1 Halobacillus sp.
TGAATGTAAATGGAGGAGCTATCGCTCTAGGTCATCCTTTAGGTGCTACAGGAGCCAAACTTATGACTAGTTTACTTCATGAATTGGAGCGTATCGGGGGGCGATATGGTTTGCTTGCGATATGTGAGGGATTGGGAATGGCCAATGGTACCATTATTGAACGCCTGGACAAGCAGGAATGAATGGTAAAGAGATCGTAGCGATTGTCACGGGCGGAGCCTCCGGTTTAGGGGAAGCAGTGGTCCGAAGTATAGTAGAGAACGGCGGTCGGGCCGTTATTGCAGATCAGGATACAGAAGGAGGAAGTAAGCTTGCTCAATCGTTAGGAGAGGCGGCTCTTTTTAAAAAAACAGATGTGACTTCTTCCGAGCAAGCGAAAGAGCTCATCGATCAGGCATGTCGCACTTTTGGTAAGGTGAACGTTCTTGTCAATTGTGCTGGAATTGCGGCTGGAGAAAAGGTGATTGGAAAGAGAGGAGTTCACCAATTGGATTCCTTTTCGAAGGTGATTGAAGTAAATCTAATAGGCACATTTAATATGATTCGGCTGACTGCTGAGCAGATGCAGCACAACCTGCCAAATGAAAAAGGTGAGTGCGGTGTCATTGTGAATACCGCATCTATTGCAGCGTATGACGGGCAGATTGGACAGTCCGCCTACAGTGCTTCTAAGAGCGGGGTGATCGGGCTGACTCTCCCCATTTCAAGAGAGCTTGCCCAGCACGGAATACGAGTAATGACGATTGCTCCAGGATTGTTTGATACACCTATGTTCAGTCAGCTTCCAGAGTCTGCGCGAGCTTCGTTAGGAAAAATGACACCATTTCCTAAACGACTCGGTAAGCCTACAGAATTCAGCCAGCTGGTACTTGCTATATTGGATAACGTCATGTTGAACGGGGAGGTGATCCGTCTCGACGGAGCAGTGAGGATGCCAATTAAGTAGGTGTGCATGAGAGGGTTTTTGAAAACGTGTGTTATTAAAATCATATAAAAGGAGTCGATCAAAGTGGGAGCAACATTACGTAGCATGTTTGAACAGACGGCAGCGAAATATCCGAACAAAGAGGGATTAGTGGATCTCCGTTTAGGTACGAGGTGGACGTTTCAGGAGTGGGATGTTGAAGTAAATCGACTGGCTAATGCACTTAAGACCTCTGGCGTCGGAAAAGGGGATAAAGTTTCAACCATCCTGTTTAATACTGCCGAATTTGCTACATCCCTATTCGCCTGTACGAAGCTCGGGGCCATCTTCAATCCGATCAACTTCCGGCTGACCTCTAAAGAAATCGAATTTATTCTAAAAGATGCTGATCCGAAAGTGGTTCTTTTTGAAAAGGCTGTTGCAGATCGAGTGGAGCCGTTGGTTTCTGTGCTTAGCGATGTAGAGTTATGGTCAATTGATGAACACGACCTTGCTTATGCTGTCCATTACTATGATCAACTGAGAGATGCTCCCATTGTCAGACCTTCATGCGATTTAGATGAAACAGATCCCTATGCGATCATGTACACCTCTGGTACGACCGGCCTTCCAAAAGGAGTCGTTCACTCACACAGGGATATGATCGATCAGTCTTTAATTATGGCCGCCTGCCTGCAGTTGAACCCAGAAGATCGGGGATTAACCACGGCTCCCATCTTCCACTGTGCTGAACTGCATTGTGCTTTCTTCCCAAGAGTCATGATTGGAAGTACCAATGTGCTGCTTCACCACTTTGATGCTCCTTCCGTTATTGAAACGATTAAACAGGAGCAGATTACGACCTTGTTTGCTGCACCTACCATGTGGAATATGATGCTCCAGGAGGACTTCTCTCAAGAGGATTTCCAGACCCTCAGAAAAGGACTGTATGGTGGAGCGCCAATGGCACCCGCCTTAACATTACGTCTGCACGAAGCGATTGGAGTACAGCTTCTGCAGGCTTATGGTATGACGGAGATGGGGCCGGCGATTACTGCTTTAATGGAAGACGAGCAGGTTTCAAAAGCTGGATCAGCGGGCCGCGCGCTCTTAAATCATGAAGTTCGGGTAGTAAGAACCAACGAGCATGGACCATCTGAACCGGAGGCTATCTGCAAACCTGGTGAACGAGGGGAAATTATTGTACGAGGACCTAGTATGATGGAGGAGTATTACAACCGACCGGAAGCCACAGAGGAAGCTCTGTATAAAGGATGGTATCATACAGGAGATATTGGCTCCTTAGATGATGAGGGTTATTTATGGGTTAGTGACAGGGTTAAAGATATGATTATATCGGGCGGGGAAAATATATATTCCAGAGAGGTAGAGGATACTTTGTTTGAGCATCCTCTCGTACTTGATGCAGCCGTTATTGGAGAACCGGACGAAATATGGGGAGAACGAGTGGTAGCTTTTATTGTTAAACAAGATGAAAGCCTTAATGAACAAACCCTTGATGAATTCTGTACGTCCAGTAACCGGCTGGCCCGGTATAAGCGACCCAGACGCTATGAGTTTGTAGATGAGCTTCCGAGAAATGCCAGCGGTAAACTTCAAAAGTTCAAACTAAGAGAAAATTTCAATTTAGTATCTGAGTAGCAGCCTATTAAAATCCCCGGAAATATTCCCGGGGATTTTTTCATTTCCCGGGCAATAATCGACAGGAATACTGATTATTGATCGCTTATTACATTTCTCAATTGATCAATTGGCTGCTCGTATCTTGCTTTTTCATAATTAGAAAACGGACAGCCCACTCGCTCAAGGCGCTCTACTACATTGGTAATCGTAAACGAGCGAGGATCAAGGTTCATGGTTACTTCCTCCCAATACACAGGGGTGGCCACTGTGGCTTCTTTGGTTGCTCGAGCAGAGTAGGGGGCTATTATTGTTTTGCCTTCTGCATGCTGTACATAGTCTATATAGAGCCGATCTCCTCTTTTCTTTTTGAGACGTTCAATTGTAAAAAGATCGGGCTCTTGTTTCACAAGCAGCCGTGCAAAAGTTTCGGTGAGCTTCCTGGTTTCTTCATAACTCAGAGTGCCTTCTTGGATAGGGATATGGATTTGCATTCCTTTATTTCCGGAAGTTTTGATGAAACTTTTAATGTTTAGCTTGTCCATAAGAGGTTTTAACAGACTGGCTGCAGAAATGGCCAAGTGAAAGTGGTTTTGGTCTGGAGGGTCCAGGTCAATGACAATTTCATCAGGGAAGGAAGCTCCTGCTTTTTGAAAAGGAAGGTGCAGTTCAAGAGCCCCCTGGTTGGCGATCCACATCAGGGAGGACAAGTTTTGACAGAGAATATACTGTTCTCCTGCTTCTTCAAAGACATCCAGATAATCGGGAGCATGATCAGGATAGTGCTTTTGATAGAAAGATTGCTGGTTAATGCCGTCTGGATAACGAATTAACGTTATTTTCTTATCTTGAAGATAACGCAGAAGGTAGGGCGATACCATTCTCATATAGACTAAATAGTCCATTTTGGACAGGCCGCTCCATAATTCTTTGGTGAGATTTGTAGCTTCCACTTCTTCAGGAAAGAGAGACAAATCCCATTTTAGCTTTTGTGAAGTACAGTCGGATGGAGACAGATCAAACCGGAACCGGTGAAATGTAGGCTCCCTCATCTCACCATTTTCAGCATTCAAACAATGAATATCAACACATACACTAGGCTCTAGCTCCCACACCTGTTTTTTTCTAGTTCCTTTCTTTTTAATAAAATTTCGTAAAGTATGATCTTCTTCAGCTGTCATGCCGTGTTTAAAACGCCCCAGAGGATAAAGGCCGTTATTTTCTTCTTCCACATGAAGCTGGTAGTACCCGTTCGATTGGTCATAACTTGTAAGAAATCCGGAAGCAGCTCTCCATTGCTTGGCTTTAAGCCAATGTTTAGATCTTACACCTGCTTCATAGCGGCTTGTTTTTCTTTTCGCAATGATTCCTTCTCCGCGATGAAGATGGACAAGGCCTTCAACCTCCTTCAGGTCAGGAAACGATTCGACGGCCTGTATGCTGGGATGAGGGAAAGTCTTAAGAATTTTTTCAAGAATCTTCTTCCTTTCTATGTAGGAAGCCTTCTCATCATTCAGGTAGTCAAACGCCATAAAGACGGCGGGTCTCTGCCTGGCCGACCGCTGTATTTTATCTGCATTTCGTAACCTTCCTCTTTGTTGAAGGGCAGAAAAGCAAGCTTGATAAGGGGTGTTTAAGATTACGAGTTCTCCATCCAGCGTAAAAGGGGAGAAGTCAGACCCTATTTTCAACTCGCTTATTTCCGGAAACTGAGAAGTAAAGTCCTTGCCATTTCGGCTTGTGA
>NZ_JBAPTY010000318.1:0-6888 GCF_049282395.1 Halobacillus sp.
TCCCGCAGGGAGTGAAACGAGCGAGGAAGCTCACCGTTCCCCCATAGGAAAGCGAGTTATTTCCCCACCAGTCCTTCTCCAAATATCGTAACGGGCTCAAATTATCTCGAAACTGAGTCTTCAACTAATCGGCCCTTTTGCTTAATAAGCATGCTATAAAAAGGTACACCATTGATTACCAGAGACTTTTAGATAGAATAGGCTTAAGTTCTTACTTATAAAGTTTAATTGAATACCCCCTTCAAGTAAGGGGAGAAGGGTGTACCTGTGCAAAAAGAAAGCGCTCGATTCCCTAGGTAAGGTTTTCGAGCGCTTTTTCATTCCGCTGGATCATTTGTTCCAGACGTTTGTTAAACCATTCAATCTCTTGACCTTCCAGGGGATCAACGGTGACTTCACCAGATAGCTCGTAGATTTTTTTAAGGATCCGGTCGCGTACGTCAGATACACTGAGGCGGGTGCCTAACAGTTCATTGAGAGAAGCCATAACCTTAGGATCAATGACGGGGTAGGTGAAGCGTGTTTCCTCTTCACGCTTCCCAATTTCATAGAATTGTTTTAATAGCTGGGCTCGTTCAGCACCACTTCCGCTGACATCCAAATAAATTTGGACGGCAGAGCCATTTTTGACCCGGCGCTGGGAAATCCCGGCGAACTTTTGACCGCCGATACTTAAATCATAAGTACCCGGACAATAGGAACGTGTAATTTCATAGGCTTTAATTTGATCGGTCAGGTCTTCAAACAGCAGTTGAGTAAACGAAACCATAGCTTCATAACCATCGTGAATGTTCACTTCTTTAGAGTCCGGGAAGATAAATGATAAATTCAGAACACCTTCGTCTAATACAACGGCCAGACCCCCGGAATTTCTTACAATGACCCGATATCCTTCCGTCTTCAGATAGTCAATTCCATCTTTAATATAAGGCAGTCGAGCATCAGGGATTCCAAGAACCACTGTGTTATGATGAACCCAAAGCCTTGCTGCAGTCGGGCTCATTCCTTCTCCTACTGACATTGATAAAGCATCATCTATGGCAAAGGACTGAAGGGCGGAAAAGGAAGGTCCTAAATTACTTTGGTCCATGAAGCGATATTTTTGAGTTTGTAATAACGGATGTATGTTTTTCATAAAGCTGTGCTCCTTTTTTTACAATCACCATTCATCATTATAGCAGAAGAAACCTGTTGCATGAATGGCGCAACGGCTGTAAAATCTTCAAAGGATTAAGATGTACGCGCTAAAAAATGTTTGATTTACTTGAAGCCTTTAAAGACAGGAGTAAAAGAGTTCCCCTGTCATTTTTTGTCTGTCAAGATGTTTTTTTGTCGTAAAGAAAGGTATATAATAGTTAAAAATGTCGTGAAGAAAGGAACAACTGATGGACTATCGTGATGAGAAATTAAGTGAAGAGAAGGTTTTTAAGGACCCCGTCCATCGCTATGTCCACGTGCGGGACCGAGTGATCTGGGATTTGATCGGAACATCGGAATTTCAGCGGTTAAGACGAATTAAACAGCTGGGGACGTCGTATTTAACATTCCACGGGGCAGAACATAGCCGCTTTAACCATTCATTAGGCGTTTACGAAATAGTTCGCCGAATTATAGAAAACTTTAAGGACAGGCCAAACTGGGACGACGAAGAACGGCTGCTTTGCCTCTGTGCAGCTTTACTTCACGATCTGGGCCATGGGCCGTTCTCCCATTCTTTCGAAAAGGTTTTTAAATTGGATCATGAAGAATATACCCAAAAGATCTTACTTGGAGATACGGAAGTGAACAAGATTCTGAACCAAGTAGAAAAAGGGTTCCCGAAGAAAGTGGCAGACGTGATAAATAAAACGTACACTAATAAACTGGTTGTCAGCCTGATTTCCAGTCAGATTGATGCTGATCGTATGGATTACTTGCAGCGGGATGCTTATTTTACAGGAGTAAGCTATGGTCACTTTGATATGGAGAGGATATTGCGGGTCATGCGTCCGATGGAAGATCAGGTTGTTGTCAAAGAGAGCGGTATGCATGCGGTGGAAGACTATATCATGAGTCGTTACCAAATGTACTGGCAAGTCTATTTCCACCCTGTGACACGGAGCGCTGAGGTTATTTTATCTAAGATTCTTCATCGAGCGAAAGAACTTTATGAATCCGGCTATACGTTCAAGCTGAAACCGACCCATTTCTTTTCTTTCTTTACGGGACAGCCCACACTCAAGGAGTACTTAGCACTTGATGAAGCTGTAACGCTGTATTACTTCCAAACATGGATGGAAGAAGACGACCCTGTTCTGAGTGATTTATGTGACCGATTTGTTAACCGCCGGCTATTTAAATATATTGAGTTCAATCCTAATTCTCAAATGAACCAATGGATGGAACTGTATAAATTATTTTCTAAAGCTGGGCTGAATCCAGATTACTATCTAGTGGTAGATTCTAGTTCAGATCTTCCTTATGATTTCTATCGTCCGGGTGAAGAGGAGGAGCGTCTGCCAATTCATCTATTGCAGCCGAGTCAGGAATTGAGAGAGTTGTCACGACTATCTGATATTGTTGAGGCCATTTCAGGCAAAAAGCGGACAGATCACAAACTTTATATTCCTCTGGACCGCCTGGAGGAAATGTCCAATCGTAGTAAGACGAAGAAGCGGATTATGGAAATATTGTATGGATAAGGAGTGAAGCTCCATGTTGGAAAATCATGCGAAGCTGATGCAATTCTTCTCAAGTACGGAAGAGATCGTAGGCCGTAAAAAACTGCAGAAAATGATCTATATACTAAAAAAGTGTGAGGTACCATTTGAAGAACGCTATCAGTTTCATTTTTACGGACCC
Organism: Halobacillus sp.; assembly: GCF_049282395.1. Taxonomy (NCBI): domain Bacteria; kingdom Bacillati; phylum Bacillota; class Bacilli; order Caryophanales; family Bacillaceae; genus Halobacillus; species Halobacillus sp. The sequence continues at coordinate 2,842 of NZ_JBAPTY010000318.1, forward strand.
TATTCAGAGGAATTAACGCTTAGAATTGAGGAAATGTGCAACCTTGGGTTTATCAGTGAGGAAAGAGAAGAAAAGAAAAATTACTATCAGTACCGCTATCAGATTACGGAAAGCGGCCGTGAATTTCTAAATCATTATGAGATGGATTTGCCTCCGTTGCATGATCATATCCGCGAAATGAACGGTAGAAGTTCCCGGTTTTTAGAGTTGGTCTCTACCATGCTTTTCTTTGAGGATCTGCCTCGTGAAGAAATTACTGAAAAAGTACACGCCGTAAAGAGCACTCAGAATTACACAGAGGAAGACATCCAGGATGGATGGAATTTTATTGAAAAATTACGAGGGATTCATTAGTATGATGAATAGAAAGAGATATACTGTACGGCAGTATATCTTTTTTTATTCATCATTTTTTGATTATTATTACGATTTATCTCCAGATCATGGGTTAAATAATTAGTATGGGGAGAGAAGTGTATGAAAATCGTTAAGTTCGTGGTCTATTACATAATGGGACTGGCAGGCATTTTGTTCATTAGCGCGTCCCCGGCTTTATTCAGTGGTGGAAGTTTTTTTGATGTATCTCATTACTTTTTGGAACTTCAGCAACTGGTGGCTGCCATTTTTAATCCCGCTGAATGGGTGTACATGTATAAGGATCGTCCGGAACCGCTGCTTGAGTTTCTGTGGGAGCCTTATCAATACTCTATGACCGTTTTCGTTGGAGGTCTTCTTCTTGGGATTGGACTGGCTTTTTTATTGGCCCTCGGAACCATGTTTCTCCCTGGGTCGGCAAAATTGATCATCGGAAGACTCCTGAACGTTTTAGAAGCTGTACCTGATTTATTACTCGCTTTTTGTTTACAGCTCTTCGTTGTATGGTTCTATAAACAAACAGATATTCAGATTGTCTCTTTTACGGCTCTAGGCCAGGATAAGGTGTATATTCTTCCTATTATTGCCATTTCAGTATTACCTTTAGTTACGATGTACAAAATCATTCTTATGCTTATGGATGAGGAGATGGCAAAGTCTTATGTGCAGATGGCTAAGAGTAAAGGGTTGGAGAAAGCTGTAATTCTTAATGTACATGTGACAAGAAATATTGTAAAAAGTCTATTCTTTCATTCCAAAATCATCCTCTGGGGATCTTTATCAAGTCTGTTGATCATTGAATATATTTTTAATATGAATGGGATCACCAGTTTTTTTAGGGGGGATTTTAGGCCAATCGTCTCGGCTATGATACTATTTATGATCTTCACCCCTTTTTTTATCATTTATCAGGGAACGGAGCTATTTATCTTCAAGGATCATAAGGTGTCTAAAGAGACCAGCTTGAGCATGAATCGTTTCATAGGTGATTTCAACATGAAACCAAGTGGGAAATGGCTGAAGCAGACTTTCGCAACGATAGGGGCACATTTTAAAAACCTGAAATTTCTAATTGGATTTATGATCATTTCGGGGACGGTCTGTGTGAGTATGGTTTATAGTATCACGGCGGATCCTTTAGTAGATAAGTTTTATCACATTACGAATGAGGAAGGACGGCTGGTAAGCGCTGCTCCTCATTCTCCTGAATATGTATTTCTTGGAACAGATGCACTCGGCTACAGTATTTTCGATCAGTTACTCGCAGGAGCTAAATATACGATTCTATTTGCTCTTGCGATAGCTTTTTTAAGAATGAGTATTGGATTTCTATTAGCCATTCCATACACATTCTTTCTACATTCCCGAATTCAGCGTAGTGTAGAAAAAATAGTGGATGGTATGCATTTCCTGCCTATGACCATTATTGCATTCCTGCTATTAACCCCAGTCTTGTGGATGCCGCCAGGCGGTTTTACCTCTACTCAGACGGAACGGATTATCTATCAAGGATTGATTCTGGTTCTACTTGCTGTACCATTGATTGTTACTCTCTTTGGCAGCGAAATGAAGCTTTTAATGCAGGAGGAATATGTAGTTAGTACGAAGGTGCTTGGGGGTAGTTCGCTTCATTTACTGTGGAAGCATCTGCTTCCACATTTGAGCGCGCGGATGGGTATTGTGTTTGGACAGCAGTTTATTCAGACGCTGCTGATCTTTATCCATCTAGGTGTTTTTAATATTTATTTTGGAGGGACGAATGTAGATTATTCTCCTATGCAGGCTGATCCACCGACGAGTACTACGTATGAATGGTCTGGACTGATTGGAGCCGCGAAAGACTCCTTAATGACAGGGAGATGGTGGTTTATTATTCCTGTCCTGCTATGCTTTATGGGAATTATCCTGTCTATGCAGCTCATTATTCAAGGAATCAAAGAAGTGCAGCACAAACGGGTAGGCATTCCCGTTTCTAACCCAATGGGCTGGAAAAAGATCTTCCGTAGAAGAAAACCTGCAGAGAGGCGAGTGGAGGCTCCTTCAGACGAAAGTTTTGTTTTTATTAACAGCGAACATCGTGCTCAGTAGACGGATCCGGTTAAAAAGGAAAATAAGGAAGTTAAACAAGCGTTTGATTAAGGTAATAATGTGGCGTAAATGAAAAGGAGAGAGGCGTTGAGAACCCTTACGTTATCTAACGGAAAAACCATAGAAGTCGAGTGCTTAAGCTGTGCATTAACAAGTGGTGTAATCGAACCGGATGGCGGTGTCGTTTACGAAACAGAGCATTTTCATGCTCATCAGGACGTCGCCTACCCGATTAGAGGATTAATTATTCTAGCGTCAAAACGTCATATCAAAAGCTTTGATGAACTAACAGAGGCGGAGCAGCTTGATTACATTCGAGTATTAACAAAAATAAGACGAGCCCAGCGCCAGATATTAGACATCGAGTATGTATATTATTTCTACAATGAGGATACCACACACCATTTCCATACTTGGATGGTGCCTCGGTATGACTGGATGTACGATTTTGGACGTTCCGTTGAGTCCGTTCGACCGGTGCTGCTTCATGCTCGCCGGGAGAGAAACGGGGAAGAGGATATGGAGAAGGTTATGAAAGCTCTGCATGCTTTAAAAAAAGCGTTAAATGCGTGACTGTTTTTCCAAATCCTTATGCTAAAACAAAGAGTGGGTTCTATGTTAAAATAGGGAAAAATCAGTTACGTCTAGAGGAGGTTCAGTTTGTCATGAAAGAATTTGATCAATTTAAAAATAATGATGAGAAAAGCGATAAAAAGAAGAAGCAGTTCACGATTATTAAGGACGACTCAACGGACGGCCATGGTGGTTATGGGGTAGGCTCCATCAGCCTTGAGAATATGACCCCAGTTATCGTGGATCCGAATGAAGAGAAGGCATTTGTTGATATGGGTGCGCTGCATGCCCGCAGTGCGGTTGAGAAGCGGGTGAAGTTTATTACGGATCGTGAAGTTGTAGCGAATGGTTTATTGTACTGGATCGTCTGGGTTACGGTGGATAATCAGGCAGGAAAGCCAAGCTACTATGGAGTAGCTGGAAGTGAAATCGTCGTCGATCGTTCCATTAAAAGAGGCTATAAGCTGATGCCGGAGCATGTGAACCATATGGACAAGTCTTTAAAAGGAAAATTTGTTGTCGACCATATGGATGAAAAATCAAGGACGATTCTCGGTGAGTATCTCCGTGAATTCAAGCCCGAACTATGGGAAAATACAAACCAGGAACTAAAAGACTCCCTCGGTGTCCAATAAATCATAAGAAAAAGCACTTTCCTCAGTGAAAGTGCTTTTTTACTGCCTTATTTTAAAATTCTATATTAAAGGGTTTATCGTAATAGTAAGCCTTCCAGATAAGCTCCCTTTTGTTGAAGACTCAGTTTCGAGATAGTTGGGGGTCCGTTGCAAGCAATAGATGAGGGCGGCTACAGAAACAACTCGCTTTCCTGCGGGGGAACTGGCAAGCCTCCTCAGTCGTTAACACTCCTTGTGGGGTCTCGCCTAGCTCCTTCTCCCGCGGGAGTCTCGTCGTTTCCTCCGCCACCCCGGCCATTTCATGTGAACGGACCCTGCCAGTAGAAAAAAGTGGGAACCTTAAATCGGCTTAAATGCTTCTATAGCGGCGTTTATA
>NZ_JBAPTY010000319.1:0-1876 GCF_049282395.1 Halobacillus sp.
CGGACCCAGAATATCTCGAAACTGAGTCTTCAACTATACGGCCTTTTAGTTTAATAAGCTGTGGGAAAGGTGGCGAGGTTGTTACCTAATATGTACCCCCGCTTCCTTTTGACAAACCTCCTCTGAGTACACCATAGATGTACTTTAAAGGTGGTCGAGGTCCACCTTTTTGTAAGGTTATAAGAAGCAGAAATATTGGAGTAAATCTTTCCTCTTTTTTCACACATATAGGCAGAGGTACATATGATTGCCATAGAGGTGGTGAAGAATGAAGGAAAGACTGAACAATATAGAGCACGATCCGCTCACGGTTGAAAAAGAAGAATGGAAAAGGCGGCAGCTGAAAAGCCGGTTGAAGCAATTACTTACCATATCATCACCGATATTCATCCTGATTTTATGGGAATTTTTATCACGTACCGGCCTTGTGGATGCACGGTTTTTCCCGCCTCCTACAGAAATCGTAGGCACGTTTATCACGATGGGGACAAGTGGTGAATTATTTGAACATATAGGCATATCGCTGTTTCGTATAATGGCAGGATTTTTGCTTGGTGTAATCCCGGCCATCATTCTGGGGCTGCTGATGGGGCTGTATTCTCCACTTAGACACTTTTTCTCCCCGTTAATTATGGCCCTGATGCCCATTCCAACGCTTGCCTTATTACCAATTATTTTAATTTTGTTCGGAATAGGAGAAGTTTCAAAAATTGTTACCATCGCTGGGAGTGTATTTTTTCCAGTTATTATTAATACCGTAGCTGGGGTTATTACAATTGATCGCATTTATTTAGATGTAGCCCGGAACTATGGAGCGAATTCCCGCCAGTTCTTTTTTAAGATCGCCCTTCCCGGAGCTCTGCCTGTCATGATTGAAGGAATTCAGATGGGGCAGGCCATTGCCCTGCTTACGATTGTAGCTGCTGAAATGATGGGGGCAAATTCAGGGATTGGATATTTAATCTGGACGTCTTACAACGCCTTTTTGTTAAAAGAAATGTATGTCGGCCTGGTGCTGATTTCATTCTTTGGATACTTGTTCTCATTAATCCTGAGAGGATGCCAAAATAAACTGCTGCCATGGAGATAAACGAAGGAGGAGGTCTATGAGTACCCCCGCAAAGATTTCAATTCGCGATTTAACGAAAGTATTTTACAAAAAAGGTTCTAGTGTCACCGCTTTAAAAGAGGTGAGTCTGGATATCAAAGACGGGGAATTTGTCTGTCTTCTTGGTCCAAGCGGCTGTGGGAAAACGACCCTGCTAAGGATTCTGGCAGGGCTGGAAACGCCAAGCACTGGTGAGTTTATCATTTCCCGGGAAAAAGATGAGCGCCCGCTTCAGTCCATGGTTTTTCAGGAACGCGGCGTGATCCCCTGGCTGACTGTCAGAGAAAATGTAGCCTTTGGTTTGAAAATGAGACATCTACCCAAAGCCTATATTAAGGAACGAACGGATTACTACTTAGAAAAAGTAGGGCTAGAGCAATTTTCTACTCTTTATCCAAAAGAACTTTCTGGCGGGATGAAGCAACGGGTCAGTATTGCACGGGCGTTTGCTAATGATCCGGAAATTCTGCTGATGGATGAACCGTTCGCTGCTTTAGACGAACAAAATAAATTTATTTTGCAGGAAGAGCTGTTAAGTATTTGGAGTGAAACCAAAAAGACGGTCTTATTTATTACCCACAGCATTGACGAAGCTTTATTATTGAGCGATCGTATTGTGCTTATGAGTTCACAGCCTGGCACACTTGTGAGGGAAAAAAGGATCGACATGCCACGGCCGCGTACGATGGAAGAGGTGCGGGCAAACGCCGATCTTGCCTCAAGTTTTGTGGAAATCTGGACTCACCTTCAGGATGAGGTTCAAGGATC
>NZ_JBAPTY010000320.1:0-1993 GCF_049282395.1 Halobacillus sp.
ATATTTAGGAGTCTTGAAGCTCCCATAGGAGGAATGCATAATTGAATATTAAAAATCTCTCTCTATTTAACGAATGCTTCGGTTCTGTCGAAGGAGAAACAAGAAACTTGGACAACGCTTCTTTGTCTCAGCTGCAATCCAGTTCCCTGAATTTTGAATCCAAGGTTCCGCAGCTTGAGTACATGTGTTTAATGATGGAAAATATGGTTCTTATGAAAAAGTTAAAAGGAAACGTCTATGCCGGGTTCCAGAAATTTTCCCATGCCAAAAACGTGTTGGACCGCTTCCAGGCCATGACCGAATATTCGAATGTTTACATTTTCGGTGAGGAAGATGTGCCGATGGATTCTTCCGATGTCATCCACTACATTCCTCTTCCACCTAATAGCGAACTGATCCGGGAATGGTTTTTAGTCATCGACGCGCCCAACTTTAAATCTATGATGGTCGCTTATGATCTGGATGGTTTTGGGGTCCATAAAGTCAAAGAAAGCCGAAATTTCAAAGGAGCGAAGTCCTCCAGCCCGAGAGTTGTCGAACATGCGGCCAGTCTGCTGGCTCCTCATACCAGCTCATTACAAGGAAACGCATAATCCAATCGGAAGAGAAGAACCCGCCTGGTCTTCTCTTCTATTTCTTAAGGAGATGATTGACCTTGACGTTATCCAGACTACAACGTACGACAACCATCGGAATATTAGCCGCCTGCAGCATCATCCTCTATTATTTTAAATTTCCTGTTCCTTTCTTTCCTCCTTTTCTTACTATGGATATTAGTGATATTCCCGCTCTGATTGGAGCGATCACACTGGGACCTGTCGCAGGCGTACTCATTCAGTTTCTCAAGAATTTAATAGACTACATCACCCATGGGAGCTACGCTGGACTTCCTGTCGGACAATTGGCTAATTTTTTCTCCGGAGCACTCATTGTCGGACTGATCGGTATGTTCTATCACTATCAAAAGAAACTGAATCTATGGAGTTTTGCCATCACCGTTACCGTTTTCTTATCCACGATGTATCTATTAAATTACTATTTTATTCTTCCATCGATCATGGAACTGATCGGGGTAACGAAAGAACAGTATGTCGGTCAATTCACACAATTTAATCCATTGGCCACCGATTTTAGAACCGCCGTCCTTTACGTAATCATACCGTTTAACCTGTTGAAGATTGGGATGATCTATGGAATGGGTCTGCCCTTCTCGTTCCGTCTGGACAGGATCCTTAATTCTAAGAGAAAGCGAGTACATGTATGAAACTGAAACGAGCTATTCCACTTTTGTCCATCAGCCTGGCCGTAATCATTTATGGCGCCTTAAGTTATAGTTTATCCTTTTATTTCAATCCTGCCGTCAGCCTATCCGTGTTAGGGGGATTAACTGTCGTGACAGCATCCCTTCTTATTTTCATATTTTTCAACGTAAAAAGAATTGCCCTTCGCGAAGAGTTTGCTCGAACGGATGCAAATGAAAATAAAGACGAATCCATCCGTCAATCTCTGGAAGAACTTCGCCACGTCGAGGCTCATAGTGAGCACTTAAACAAGATGAATACACAAGTAACCGAGTCATCCGAGCAGGTCAGCACCCAGTTGATGGAAATGGTTGAAGATATCGAGATCGAAGGAGAACACTTAACTCAGTTTCAGAGCCAAATGGACAGCATTAATGAAATGATTCAGTCCCTCGGTGAGATCATTGAAACTTCCGCTTCGACTTCTGAAAGTGTCCGATCACTGTCGAATGATGGGAAAGAAAAAGTCGATGAATTCAACCACGTATTCACAGAGATCATTCGGGTCACTGAACAATTTGGCAGTTTTAATGAAAAGCTTCTAAAACAAATGAAAAAAGTAACGGAAGCGCTCGGAGCGATCGAATACATCTCCAATCAGACCAATCTGCTGGCCTTAAACGCTTCCATCGAAGCAGCAAGAGCTGGAGAGCACGGGAAAGGATTCGGGGTCGTCGCAGACGAGATCCGTA
>NZ_JBAPTY010000321.1:0-5649 GCF_049282395.1 Halobacillus sp.
GGGATAAACATGATCGGTGAGACCCCGGAAGTCGAAGACTGAGGAGGCTCAGCACATGCCCACGGAAAGCGAAATCGTCCCCCGAAGGACCTACAGACTAACCCGATATCTCGAAACTGAGTCTTACACAATCCGGCCTGTTAGTTGAATAACCTTCTTGTGAAAAACGAACAATTCAGTATAATCAAAAAAGCCGTCACGATGATCGTGACGGCTTCTTATTAATTAAATTTCTGAAGAAGTAAATTGTTAACGTGCACAGGACTTCCATCTTCAGCACTTTCTTCAAATAAAGTCAAAGTCAGTGAGCCGAATCCCGGCAGGTCTTTCTCCGGTATATCAATTTCCACCTTAAATGAAGACCACGCTGGAGCACCTTCAGCTACTTGTACGGTTGTTGGTACCACCAGTACGTAATGACCATCTTCCACTGTGTAGACAAAGCTGCCTTCATGAACGCGCGCTTCTCCTTCAATAGTGTAGTCACCATTCTCACCAGACAAGGTTACGTTGCGGAATGCCTCGCCCTCCGTTTTAACCTCTCGCTTCGTTGATTCCGTTTCATTCTCCGATTCACTCTGGGCAATTTCCTCTAAGGCAACATTCTTTATCGTTTCGTCTTCACTGCCTTCAGACTTCCCTTTAAGCGTAAGAGTCACCATACCGAAATCAGGTAAATCCTCATTTGGAATCGAAAGCTCCAGAGTAAAAGGAGCCCATTCGAATTCATTTCCTACTTCCATTGTTTCAGGTTCAATCAGCACCTGATGACCATCTTCAACCAGGTAGGTAAACTCCCCGTGTGATACGTGGGCTTCGCCCGTGACTGTATAGGCTCCATCTTTACCGCTTACTTCAATATTACGGAACCCGTCTTCCTCGGCACTCACAGTCTTCTCTTCTGTTTTTACTTCTTCATTTGTTTCTTTATCTTTATCAGACTCTAACGGGGTTTCTTTTTCTGGTTCTGTAGGGGGAACTTCATTTTCTTCCTGGCTGTTCCCCGTTTCTTGATCCGCAGCCTCAACACTAAATGATTTCGTTAATTGGAAAGGTTCAGCCTCTAATGGCTGTTCATTGATTGAATTTACCAGGAACGTAATAGTGGCTTCGTAGTCCCCTGGCTCTTCAATACTTGTCCATGTTTCTTCAGCTGTTAATGATTCACCCGCTGCCAAATCTTTGCTGATCATTTCCTGTGTAAACATTTTATTAGCTGAAAATGTATAAACACTTTCCCCTTCAGCATTCGTTACTTGAATTTCATATTCCTGGCTGGAAGTAAACCCTAAGGTTAAAGCCTCATCCGACGTGTTTTCAAGCGACATTTGAAAATCGGCTGTATTCTCCGAAGTTTCCACGTTTGCTTCCATATTCAAAGATTGAATGAATGCTTCCACTTCTTCAGCTTTTGGTTCTTCTACCTTAACTTCCTTAGATTTAGTCTCAGACTCTGCTTCATTTCCGCAGGCCGCCATGGTAATCATCATGACCCCCATCAAGATGGCTAATACATGTTTCATAACGCCACTCCTTTTTTCTATTTACATGATTAGACGACCATATTACAGAAATGTTACAAATTATTTGTCATCTTTTCGGAAGAAACCAAAAATACCTGTCGTTTGAACGATATTGGTAAACGCAGAAGGATCGACATCCTGGATAATATGCTGCAGGTCATATAATTCATATCGGGTAATAACCATAATCATCATATTTTTATCCTGCTGTGTAAAAGCACCTCTTGCTGGCAAAGTTGTAATGCCGCGAACCATTTGGGAATGGATCGCTTTTTCTAAATCGGCTGCTTTTGACGTGATAATCATAGCCGTAAGCTTTTCGTGACGTGTATGAACAGCGTCGATCACACGAGTCGTTACGTATAACGTCAATAATGTGTACAACGCGTTTTCCGGTTCATATAATAAACCAGCAATCGCGATGATAGCACTGTTCAGTACAAGGAAGTAGATACCGATCGGACGGTCTTTCATACGAGAAAGCACCATAGCTACGATGTCCAAACCGCCTGTTGATGCACCCCATTTAAGGGTAATACCAACGCCCATACCACCGATCACACCACCGAACACGGCATTCAGGATAATATCCCCCGAAAGCTGCACCACGGGTATTAATTCAAGAAAAAGGGTAGTGAAGGCGACTGATACAACACTATAAACCGTAAACCCCTTCCCTACTTTAAACCAGCCTAAAATCACTACTGGAATATTAAGTATGAATAAGATAAAACCTGTACTAATTCCTGGCATACCTAAAAAATCGTTAAATATACTGGTAAGCAGCTGGGCAACCCCGGTGAACCCGCTCGCGTAAACATTGGCTTCAATGAGAAACAGGTTCAGGGAGATAGCATTAAATACTGCCCCTAACAACACAATGATAATTCTTCTTAGTTCAACTGTGAACAATCCGCAACCTCCTACGAGTAGTCTACTATCTTTTTTATCACCGTAACGAGACAAAATCAAGTTAAAGGTGAGTAAGCTGTGAAAGATTCCGTCGAAATGCCCCATTAATTGTCGTACGTTTTCTTGTAATTGCTTTGACTATCCTTCCTATTATGCCTAAACTTAAAGAAAGAATATAAATGGCAGGTGATCTTATGAATGTGCAAATTGTATGTGATTCAGCCAGTGATCTATCTCCTGAAACTCTGGAAAGCTATTCGTTAACCATGGTTCCCTTGAAAGTGACCATTAATGGAGAAGAGTATGAAGATGGGAAAACCATATCCCCCAGTGACGTCTATGACAAAATGCGAAACGGAGAAACCCCTAAAACTTCTCAGGTTACCTCCCAGGCTTTTCGAGAAACGTTCACAGAATTTGTAAAGAACGATCAGCCCTTTATTTATTTTGCCTTTTCATCGGAACTATCCGGTACATATCAAAGCGCAAAAATGGTAGAGGAAGAAATTAAAGAAGAGTATCCTCACGCTCAGTTCGAAGTTATCGATACGAAAGCAGCCTCTCTTGGTTGCGGACTCGTGGCCATAAGAGCTGCTGAACTTGCGGAAGATGGCTATTCATTCGAAGAAATCTTAGAAGCTGGAAAGTATCATGCAGCTCATATGGAACATATTTTCACGGTAGCGGATCTGGAATACCTATATCGCGGCGGCCGCGTAAGCAAAGCCTCCGCATTTGTCGGGAGCCTGCTTAAAATTAAACCGCTGCTTCATATGGAAAACGGCAAGCTTATACCGCTTGAAAAAATTCGCGGTTCCAAAAAAGTATGGAAGCGAATGATTGAACTTATGAAGGAACGCGGCAAAGATTTAAAACATCAGCGCATCGGCATCAGCCACGGCGATGATCTGGAAACCGCGGAGCAGCTGGCGGATATGATCCGCTCCGAGTTTGGTACTGAAGATATACGTTTTGAAATGGTCGGCTCAGCCGTCGGTGCGCATGCAGGTCCCGGCACCATTGCCTTATTTTTCTTAAATGATACACCTCAATAGAATGGGTTCTTTGTAACCTTTCCCTCTTTTTAACGACTATATTAAAAAAGGGGGATTTTTTATGGTGACGAAGATACTGAAACTTGCCTTAAGCATCATGCTGCTTCTTGCTGTCTCAGCAGCCTGCAGTCAAAATGAAGACAACAGTGCGGAGACATCCGAAGAAGCTTCGTCCGATTCTGCCGAGTCCAATGGATTGTCAGAAACTCCTTCTCAAGCGGAAAACGGTGAGGAAAACGGCCCGGCCCGCATCGCTCAAAATAGCGAACAACGCATGATGGTCTATGAAGCTAATATCGACGTGGAAACGAATAATTACGATCAATTTCACCAGCATCTTCAGGAAAAAATGAATCAGCAGGATGCTCATATGGTCGAAAGTAATATTAGCAAAAACGAGCAAGGCAGACGACAGGGGCATATCCGCATCCGAGTGCCTCAGCCGAACTTTGAACCTCTGCTTACAGGGGTGGAAGAGATCAGCAGTGAAGTTCTTTCCAGAAATATATCCGGACGCGATGTTACCGAAGAATACGTGGATTTAGAATCTCGTCTGCAAGCTAAGGAAAAAATTGAATCACGTTTGCTTACCTTTTTGGAACAGGCCGAAGAGACCGAAGATTTAATAAAAATCTCTCAAGATCTCGAGCGCGTTCAATCTGAAATTGAAGTATTAAAAGGGAAAATAAACTATTTAGAGAATCAGAGCGATTTCTCTACGATAACGGTCTCCATTCAAGAAACAGCGGCCGGTGCAAATTTGAATAACTCCCCGGGTAACATCTGGGAAGAAACCAAGCTGGCCTTTATCAATTCTTTGCATTACGTTGGTCAATTCTTCTCCTGGCTCATTGTATTCTTCCTGGGCTACTCTCCATTTCTCGCGCTGATCGCCGGAGTGGGTCTGCTTTTTTGGCTGGTCAGAAGAAAAAAGAAAAAGTCATCCTCCTAATTTAAACGCCCCTCTTTTCCATCTACGTGGAAAGAGGGGCGTTGAGATTAAGAGTTTTCTGTTTTCCGGTTTTTAAGACTGATCAGGGTTACAGCAATTACAAATAAACTAAGAACGCCGCCGACAAAACCAATAAATAGCCAGTTATAGCCTTCGTCTGGTTCCACCACAAAAACGTCTGCGGTTTCCCTTTCCATTCCAAGACGGTATTCCCCATTATCCTGCTGTCTGACCATTCCATCATGCAAGAGCCCTCTAAGCTGCTGCCCTTCCGGTAAACCCGACAGTACAGCGGCTTTCGTTTCTTCTGCATTATTAATCGCAACGATCATCGTCTGGTCTTCATAGCTCCGTTTAAAAATAGCCAGACCTTCTTCATTGTACATTTCTTCATATTCTCCGCGTGTGAGCGCAGGAAATTGTGTTCTCATAGAGGTTAAATTATCGATACGCTGCTTCAGCTGCTCGTCCCCTGCTTTGAAGTTCATCATTTTAATGGTCGATGGATCGCCGCCATCATCAAGGGGAAGCTCCGTACCAAAATACATGACAGGTATGCCTGGAATCGTAAACTGATACGTCAATGCGAGCTTCCAGCGAGTGATCGGATTCTGCCCTTCTTCTACCGCCAAGTGCGTAAATCGTCCGGTTGAAGGGTCATCGATATATCGAAGAGTCTCGTAAGGTTCCGCTTTATGTTCGACGTTATCCTCCCAAACGGTATAAAGATCATCAAGGCTATTTCCGGAAGATTGAAACGTCCCACGTGTCACAGATTGAAAGGAAACAGAAGAATCATCTTCCCCTTTCAGATTTTCTGTAAATAGTCCAAACCCTTTCTGTACGGACTGAACCCGTTCCTCAAGATCTGTATAAAACTTATCGGGTAAAGGAACAGCACTATGTAAATGGAACGCATCTACTCCTGTTTCCTTGATCCAGAACTCAGCGGTGTCGAGGAAATAGCTCTGCACCTGAGGATTGTCCAGATTTAATACGGACATATTCTCTGTCCAGGCTTCCGGATAGGTAGTATCAGTTTCCGCATACCAATCGTTTTTTTGTGAATCCTCTTTCCAGGGATGATCGCTGCCGGTATGGGACACCACAAAATCAAACATCACCTTAAGGTCCAGGTCATGGGCTGCTTCGACCAGCTCATCGGCTTTCTTCATGGTACCGAAGTGTTCATCGACCGATCGAAAAT